>CAYMWG010000023.1:0-19630 GCA_964393765.1 uncultured Phycisphaeraceae bacterium | reverse complement strand
TGGAACTGACATCCAGCGTGCGGAAGACCTCGCCGCACGACAGGTGATAGAACCCGGGGATCTGCCCGAGGATCTTGCCCTGCGTGCCCTTGCCCGCGCCGGGAGCGCCGAAGAGGAGGATGCTTTGGTAACGGGTGGCCATCTGGGATCGGTCCTCGCGGCGAGGGCGGGGGGGATGCAGAAAACGGGGAAGAGCCCGCACACGGTAAACTCGATTCGGCCCCGCGGCAAGCCGTGCCCGGTGCATCGCGGCCGGCTACCCCCTCTGTTCCTCACGGCTTGCGCCGTCCCAGGCGCCCGGGGTTGGCTCGGGCGTAAAATCGACCTCAACGATGAGCGTGTCATCGGTCGCAGGGCCGCGCCGAAGGCTCAGCAGTTCCCGCTGAAGCGCCTTAGCCCACGATGGACGATGACCAAGAAAGTTATCGGCCAGGCGCATGAAGCCAGGCAGCCCCAGAAGGCGTGAGGAACCCGTGTTCAATTCAAAGGCTCCATCGGTGTACACGAGGACCGATTCGCCTGGAAAAAACGGTGCCGCCTGCTCCTGGGGTTGAAAGTCCGCGTCTCCAACCGCGCCGAGGACGAACGTGGTCGCCGCCAGTTCGCGGGGTTCCCTTCCTCCGCGGACCAGAGCGGGGGGATGGGCAGCGCTCGCCCATTGAACGGAGCGGGCGTGCGGGTCAATGCGGAGGCAGATCGCGGTGGCGTAGATGCCCTCGCCGGCCATCGTCAGTTCGACATATCGGTTAATCTCAGCGAGAAGAGTCCCGGGTGACGGATCGACCATCACGCCGAAGGCCCGCTCGAGTTCGCCGTGAAGTCGGTTCACCGCGAGCGCGGCCGCGATGCCGTGCCCGGTGACATCGATCACCACGATGTGGAGCGGCGTGATGCCGATGCCTCCGATGCGCCTGACGAACAGGAAGTCTCCGCCGATCGAACGCATCGGCTCGTACGCATAATCGATCTTCAATGGTCCGTGCCGGGACGGCATTGGAAAAAGCCGCTCATGGATCCGCCGGGCAAGGTCCAGTTCCGCCGCGATCTCCTCGTAGCGCTCGCGGTACGCGTGGCCCTGGAATCGGTCGGTGAACCAGGCGCTTCGGACCCAGCACACGAGCACGCCGGGCCCGACAACAAGCAGGATCAGGAGCAGCACAAGGAGGACCATCCACCCGTCCGAGCCGCCTCCCAGAAACTCGATCGATACTGCCGCCATGAACACGAACAGGAGCGGCGCAATGGGCACGAGCGACTCAATGGGCTTCCACGGGATCACCAGGCAGGCGACCAGATGGACCACGAGCGTAAAGAGGAGCACCGCGAGTCCAAAGCCGATGTTGATCTCTGCGCCGGCAACGGCCCCCACGCGCTCCAGAAGATCGGCCGATGCAACCGCGAGGGGTACCTGCAGCAGGGTCACTCCCGCCACAAGCAGCGTTGCCAGTCGCAGGTAACCGCGCACCTGCCGCGGGCCGCGACCGAGGAGAACAAAGCCCGCGACCACGAGCAGAAGGAGAACCTGCGCCGCGACTGCCCACAATGCCATGCCGGAGAGCCGGAGCATGATCCGGGGCGCTGTCTGGCTCCCGGTGCCGACCGCCGCGGCGATGAAGCCCGTCGAGCAGATAAGCGCGGCCAGCACGCAGAAGACCAGAAAACGGCGCTTCAGCCATGCGAGCCTGCGGCCCTCAACGTCGGCGAGCAGTTCCTGGTGAAGGCTTATGGGCACGCGGCGCAGTGTAACACCGGGGCGTGGGAACCGCGCTGACGAGCGACCCGGAGATAAAACGAGCACCGCAGGTGCGGTGCTCGTTGGGAAAGGCCATGAACGCACGGGCAAGATGCCTGTGCTGCAAACGTGCCTACTCGCCCTTTTCCTTGATCTCTTTGACCAGGGCATTTGGGAGTTGGCGATATTCGAGGAACTCCATCGTGTTGGAGGCCCGGCCCTGGGACATGCCGCGGAGCGTCGTGGTGTAGCCGAACATCTCCGACAGCGGCACCTCGCAGGTGATCAGTTTGACGTTCGCCCGGTCCTCGGTGTTGACGATCATGCCGCGCCGCGACGAGATGTCGCCGGTGACGTTGCCGACGTAGTCCTCCGGGCAGGTGATGACGACCTTCATGATCGGCTCGAGGAGCGTGGGGCCGGCCTTGACGACGGCCTCCTGCAGCGCGAGGCGACCGGCCTGCTCGAAGGCGATCTGCGATGAGTCGACCGCGTGGTAGGAGCCATCCATCAGCGAGACCTTGATGTTGATGAGCGGGAAGCCGGCGAAGGGACCGGTCTTGGCGGTCTGGCGCACGCCGTACTCGATCGATGGGATGAACTCCTTGGGGATCGAGCCGCCGACAACCTTGTTCTCCCATGCCACCGAGTCCGTGAAGTCGAGTTCTGCCTCGGCGGCCTGCGCTGCGGTGAAGGGTTCGAGGTTGATGGTGCAGTCGCCGAACTGACCGCGACCGCCGGTCTGCTTGACGAACTTCCCACGGACCCACTCGGCCTTCTTGGTAACGGTTTCGCGGTAACTGACCTTGGGCTTGCCGACGGTGACGCCGATCTTCATGTCGCGCTTGAGTTTGTTGGCGATGATTTCGAGGTGGAGTTCGCCCATGCCCGCGATGATGGTCTGGCCGGTCTCATCGTTGAAGTTGGACCTGAAGGACGGGTCCTCGCGCCGGATGACGGTGAGCGCCTCGGAGAGTTTGCGCTTGTCGTCCTGGGTGTTGGGCTCAATGGACATCGAGATGACCGGCTCGGGGAAGGTCATACGCTCCAGCACGATCGGATGATCGGAGTCGCACAGCGTGTCGCCGGTGTAGGAGTCTTTGATGCCGACGACGGCGACGATGTTGCCCGATGCCGCCTCGTCGAGGGGCTCGCGGTCCTGTGCGTGCATCTCGAAGATGCGTGACGCGATCTCCCGCTTGCCATTGACCGGGTTGACGACGCGGTCGCCCTTCTTGATCTTGCCGGAGTAGATGCGCATATACGTCAAGTCGCCGTGCATGTCGGAGACGACCTTGAAGACCAACGCCGCGAAGGGGGCCTCATCGGTGTAGGGGCGGGAGAGTTTCTTCTCCTTGTCGCGGGGGTCGGTGCCCTCGATGGGCGGGCACTCGCTGGGCGCGGGGAGGTACTCGATCACGGCGTCGAGCACCTTCTGCACGCCGATGTTGCGGAGGGCCGCGCCGCACAGAACGGGGAAGCACAGGCGGTCGATCGTGCCCCGCCGGAGCGCGGCCTTGATCTCCTCGGCGGTGATCGAGTGCTCATCCGTCAGGTACTTCTCCGTGAGCGCCTCATCGAGTTCCGCGGCCTTCTCGACGAGTTGGTGACGCCAGGTCGCGGCGGTGTCCTGCCACTCCTCCGGGATGTCCTTCTCGGTGATGACCGCGCCCTTCTCATCCGCGTCGTAGTAGTACGCCCGCATCCCGACCAGATCGATGATGCCCTGGAGGTCGTGGCCCTTGCCGATGGGGTACTGGATCGCGATGGCGTTTGCGCCGAGGCGCGACTTGATGGTGGCGAAGGAGAAATCAAAGTCCGCGCCGATCTTGTCCATCTTGTTGACGAAGCACAGGCGCGGAACCTCGTACCGATCCGCCTGCCGCCACACGGTCTCGGATTGGGCCTCTACACCCTCCTTGCCGTCGAACACCGCGACCGCGCCATCGAGCACGCGCAGCGACCGCTCCACCTCGATGGTGAAATCGACGTGCCCGGGCGTGTCGATCAAATTGATCTTGTATTCTTCGTCCCTGAATGTCCACGGGCAGGTGGTCGCGGCCGACTGGATGGTGATGCCACGCTCCTGCTCCTCGGGCAGGAAGTCCATCGTCGCGGTGCCCTCGTGGACCTCGCCCATCTTGTAGTTCTTGCCGGTGTAGTACAAGATGCGCTCGGTGACGGTGGTCTTGCCCGCATCGATATGGGCGCAGATGCCGATGTTGCGGATCTTGAGTTTGTCGTTGCCGGTGATGCTGCTCATGTGGTCTTCTTCTCGTCTGTGCCGCCTCGGATCAAAGCGGTGCTGCTGGGCGTGTTCGTGTATTGCTGGGCAGGAGTTTGCGGTTGTCGAAGGCCGCCCGCCGCGCGGCCGGGCCGACGGGTGGGCGAAAGGGTTTGCGGTTGGTGAATCGGGAAGGCCCGACCTGGCGCAGGGATCGACCGTGGAATGAAGTTGCAGGTCACCCCGCGATGTCGGGGTCTTCATCTGGGTTGGGGTCGGCCATGCGCTTTACCTCATCCAAGAGCGTTCGGCAACGCTCAGGAGGGTGGAGTGCGCTCAGGAACCCCGCCAAGCGGCGAACAAGAGGAAACTGTAGCGCAAAACCTTGTCCGATCAAGGCGTGCGTGCTGCGGCCTCAACCTCGGAGCGCTCGGCGTCGGTCAGGCCGCGAGCCGTGCGGTCGAGCCGCATGAGCGGGTCGAGTTCCAAGGCTTTGGCGGACCACCGGCGGGCGTTGGGGGCGTCCCCCAGTTGCCCATAGACCCGCATCAGGCGAAGAGCAATTTCGAGGTTATAGGGATCGAGAGCGGCAGCGTGTGCCAGGGATGCGGACGCGCGTCCAAGGGCGTCTTCGCTCCGATCGGGTTCCGCCATCGTCTTGGCACGTTCGATGTGGACGATTGCGAGCCAACGCCACTGCGGGGCTGTCGCGCGGACGCGGGGGTTTGGGTGAAGCGGGTCGGGCAGATCCATCGCTTCCGCCGAGTTCAGCAGGTGCCTTTGGGCCAGGCGCGGGTCCTCCGCGGCGGCGGCGGCCGACGCGGCACGGAGGTAGAGCCTGCTTGCCTCGCGGCGCACGCGCCATTCGTCGGGGTAGGCGGCGGCGACAGCGATAAGTCGCCGCGCGGCGATGTCGAGGTCGATCGTTTCAAGCGTCGCCATCGCCACTCGCAGTTCTTCGCCTGTTCGCGGTGCCACCGCCGTGTGCTGAGGGAGTCGCTGCTTCAACGCCGCGACCACTTCGGCGGCGAGCGCAGTGGGCCAGGTGCCAGATGCACCTTTCGCAATAGTTGCGAAGCGCTGGTTCAAGTCCGCAACATCCGCCAGCACCTCTCGGGCCTCGATGAGGCCTCTCTGCCAACGCCAGGCTGGAAACGGCAGAGCGATGGCGATGGACGCGAGTGCCATACCGGCGAGCGCGAAGGAAGGGCGGGGCAGATACATCGTGGACAATGCCGCGCGCGGCCCGGGCCCAGCCACGCCGTGGAGATGCGGGACCGCAGCGGATGCAATCGACACCCACATCGCCACAATCCCCACCGACTGCGGCCAACTCGCCGCGACATCGATCTGGCAGTGCGCGAGCATTGCCGCAGCGCCCGCGGCCAGCGCGATCGGCCAGGCAGGAACCGCACGCATGATCGCCAGCACGCCCCACGCCGCGCCGCACCAGGCGATGAGGCCCAAGAGCCTGACCAGTGCGCCATCCGGGGTGACCGCTCCACGCTCCAGCCATGCCGCGAGCAGTGTGGCAATCCCGGGGATGAGCAAGATCATGCGAGTTTCGGAACGCGCTGAGGGAATCGCCAAATCCGCAGGGTTCTTTGCGGGCGCGACCGGATGGGAGGGTATCGATGACGCCAGCACGCGACCGACTGTCGCGGCGGCGAGCAGCAGCAGCACAATCCATCCGATGCCAAACACACCCAGATCAGCGATCCAGTCGAACATGATGCTGTGCGGACTTGTGACCTCCTCCGGGCTGATCGGCGGCTTGGCCAGGAGGTACGTCTGCTGGAAGCCGTCAGGGCCGACACCCATGGGGTGCCACGCGAAGATGCGGGCTGCTCCCTGCATGTAGAACCAGCGGAACAGCAGGCTCAGTTCGCCAAGGCGCTCCCCGATAAGCCCCCGCACCACGATGAGCAAAATCGGGCCGATGACGGTGGCGAGGCCGAACATCATGCCCAATGTATCTCGGGCATCCTGCCCGTGATACACGGATGGCCACTTGCGAACCATTTTCGTCAGGACAGCCGCCAGCAGGAGCGCAGCCCCGCCCGCCGCCGCGGCCAGTGCGCCGCCCTTGGAACCGGTGGCTACGAGCGCTGCGAGCGCGGCGATGGCTGCGACCGCAAAGATGAACAGATGACGAGACTTCAGCGCGGCGCGCCGTTTCACCCCCAGCGAGAGGATGCCGACGAGCGACACGCCCGCGCCGGCCATGAGCGTCGCATACACGTTCGAGAGGCCAAACCATCCCGTCGCCTCGGATTGGAGAAGGCGGCGCTCGAACGAGCGGGCCATCGGCGTGTCCGGCAGGAATCCCTGCCCGGCCAGAAAACTCGCGGGGTCCGCGCGATAGGCCGCGACCATCGCTGGATGCTCGATCAGGATCTGTTGTCCACCCTTGAGGGCCAGCACCGTCGCGAAGCCCACGAGAACCGCGCCGGCGACACGCCGAACCGACTCATCGCGTCGGCAGAGCCAGAGGGCAGATGCGCCCAGCATCGCGCTGAGCCATGATGCGCCGATGCGAAGGTCACCCAAGCCTCCTCCGGTGTGCATAAGCACACTCGCGCCTCCGACCGCCAACAAGCCGACGACGATCCAGTCGGCGCGGGCGAGTTGCCGCGGCGCAAACGCACCGAGGATCGCCGCGCCGAGCATGGCGATGCAGTCGAGCGTGATGGATTCCGCAGGGCCGACGCCCGTAAAGGTCATGGACATGACGAGCGGATCGATGTCCCAGCCCGGCAAAAGGCTGAGTATTGACATTGCTCTCACAAGCAGGGGGACGAGCACAAGCGCAAGCCCGGCAAACCTCGCTGCGGGCGAGATCGCAGCGAACCGGCCCCCCTGTGTCTGCGCGTTCACCGCAACTCCCCTGAACCCGGCACGCGCGCCCATTCGTACAGGCCGATCACCATCAGCACCAGCAGCGTCTGAACGCCGACGAGCGCCGCCTGCCAGCCGTCGAGGCGCGGTAGGGCGATCGCCCCGATGCCGGTGACCGCGGTGCAGCCATAGATCACCACTACCGCGCTGCGCTTGCTCAGCCCGTGCCGCGCCAGTCTGTGCGAGAAGTGCTGCAGGTCGCCCACAAATGGCGAGCGGCCCTGCGACAAACGGATCAGAGTGACAGACGCGAAGTCATAGAGGGGCACTGCAAGGACGACGAGCGGGGTCAGCACGGCCCAGGCCGGTGCGCCAACGCCCGACGCCGCGCTGCCAACCCCCCCCTCGCCGATCGTTGTCCCCACCCAGGTAATCCGCACCGACAGGAACGCCAGCAGAAACCCGACGACCAGCGAACCGCCATCTCCCATGAACACGCTTCCACCGGGTGCGCCATCGGGCCCGCGTTTCCATGGGAAGTTGAAGATCAGGAACCCCAGCAGCGACCCCACCACCAGCGCCAGGATCGCCGAGACAAACCACTGCTGCGCGACCACCGCGTTGGCCAGCAGCGAGGCAGCGCAGATCGCGCCCACCCCAGCGGCCAACCCGTCCATGTTGTCCAGAAAGTTGAAGGCGTTGGTCACCATCACGAACCAGACAACCGTGAGCGCGACCGACAGGACCTTGCCCGCCGGGTAGGCGTCGAGCAGTTCCAGAAGTCGTGTGTCCGTGAAAACGATTGTCGCTCCCGCCACGATGAGCATCGCCGCGAGTTTGACGAATGGTCCCAACGGGCGGCGGTCATCGATGAGTCCGACGATGTGGAGGGCAAAAAGACCTCCGAGCAACGCCGCGGCCTCGGGCAGGCGTGTGGCAAGCCCCGGCAGGTGCCTGCTCAGCGCGCCGTTGATTTCACCGAGTCGTTCGCCAAGCCCGGCCCACATCGCCAGGATCGCCACCGCAAGCGGGAGTGCGACGCCCAGAAAGATTCCCGCCCCGCCGGTGTTGGGCACGCGCCGCGGTGCCGCCTTGATCTGTCCTGGCACGCCCCCGCCGTCCAGCGCGTTCATGCGTCTCCCAATGCCCCGAGCGGCGACCGTCGCCGGGACAGCGACAGCGAAGCCGATCAGGACAAGCGTCGCGAGCAGCGGGATCATCAGCGTCAGTCTAGCGGATGGGCGGTCTGTGCTGCGCCGGAGCGCCTGCGGACGATCGCCCACGGCAGCCAGAGCAGCAGCATCGCCAGAAGCGTGAGCCCCGCCATCGGCAGGAGGCGCCACGGCCACGAGCCGAGAGAGTCGATGAGCGTGGCGCTGCTCGGCGAGCCGCCCCCGATGTAGCCGTAGTTCCACCCGGTCGCAAGGTCCATCGGCAAGGTGATCGCGGCGTAGCCGACGAGCGAGAGGTACGCGAGGCAGAGGTCGCGAACCGTGGGCCGGAAGTTCCGGACAAGGACAAGGTACGCCGCGCCACCGACGATGATTGTGTGGGTCTCCCAGAAGAGCCAGAACTCCGTGTAGGTCGGACCCCACTCGACCGTCGGTGTCACGAAAGCCTGGGTACTGAGCGCGAGTCCCCAGAAATATGTGATCGCCGTGAGCCACTGCTTGCCGGTAAGGAGCGCGAAGCCGCACGCCAGCCCCGTCAGGTCGCAGACGTGCAGCGGGAGACTGTCTCCGAGGCTAAAGCGTATCGGCAGGTTCCACCACGCCTGATACGCCGCCCAGTGGACAAGCGCCAAACTTCCCAGCACACGGCCCGCGGGATCGACCATTGGTGACCCAGTGGGAATCACAGCCGGTCGTACCCAGCGGGCCGTCGCGATCACCGCGACGATCGCGGCCGCAGAAAAGAGGACCGCCGCGAGGTGGGCCGCAGAGAACGGTGGACAGAACTCGACTGCTGCGCGAAGGGCAGGGTTGATCGCATCGTTGGGGTGTGGGCTTGGTGAGGTCTGGGGCACTGTCAGCGCTTCCACAGTTCGGCCATGCGTGCGCGTTCTTCGTGCGACCCGACGAGCGAGAGCGAGGCGGTCAGGCCGCGGGCGGCACGCTCAGAATTCGCCGTGCCGTCCAACTCGTTGAGCCACCGCTTGGTCGCCCGCAAACCGGACAAGGGCTTGGCCGCAATTTCGGCGGCGATGGCGCGGGCGCGCGGCACGACATCAGCCGCCGCGGCGACGCACTCGTGGGCGAGGCCGATCCGCATCGCTTCGGAGCCCGAGATTAGGGAATGGTCCAGTGCTCGCGCGCGGGCGTGGGAAGCGACGACCGCCGGAAGCAGGAACGGCAGGCTGACTGCGGGTGAGATGCCGAGTTTCACAACCGGGTAGCCGAGTTTCGCATCGGCGTTCGTCACGACAATATCTGCTCCGCCGAGCAGCGCACACCCTCCAGCGATGGCGACCCCATGGGCGGCCATAACGACTGGTATCGGAGTGCCGCGCAGCGCCAGGACCACAGCCGACAGCCCGGACAGCAGTTGGCCCAGCGCATCCGAATCGTCGCGGCAGAGAGAGAGGTCAAAGCCGGAGCAGAACGCGTCCCCCTCGCCTTGAACAAGCAGCACGCGCGCCTCGTCGGTCACTTCCGCAACCACGCGGAGCAGGTCCGCGAGCATCGCGGGAGTGAGCGCGTTCTTCTTCTCTGCGCGCGAGAGGGCGATGGATGCAACGCCGGCGTCGAGCGTGCTGCGTATCACGAGGAGACTCCTCCGCCGGTGGACGACGCGGGTGGCGCCGGTGCGCGCGACTTCGCAACGATTGTCCTCGCGTACTCCGTCGCGGCGTTCAGGGCATCCAGATCTACACCGGTCGTGAAGCCCGCCTCGTGAACAGTCCGCACCAGTGTTTCGGTCGAGATGTTGCCCGGGGCTCGCTTCCCGGGCGTCGAGGCGTAGGGGCATCCGCCCAGGCCCGCGACCGAGCCGTCGAACGAACGTACTCCCAGGTCGAGCGCAGCCTTCACGCACTCGGCTGCCCGGCCAAAGGTGTCGTGGAGGTGGAGGGTCGTGATAGCGCCGAGACTGTCGATTCCAATCTCGTTGTCGAAGTGAGAAAGCAGCGAGGCGACCGTCTCGGGCGTGCCTGCGCCGATCGTGTCGCCAAAGTCAAGGTCATCAAGCCCGACATCGAGGAGCGAACCCGCGACCCGCACTACGGCTTCGGGCTTGATTGCCCCCTCGAATGGACAGGCGATTGCGCACGAGATGTAGGCACGGACCTCGAGCGCCTCCCGACGCGCTACCTCGACGACGGGCCTGAATCGGGCAATGGTCTCCGCGATCGTGGCGTTGGTGTTCCGCAGGGCGAACGTCTCGCTCGCGGCGGTGAAGATCGCGACCTTGCCGATGAGTTTGCTACCGGCGCGGGCATTGAAGTCAAGCACGTCCTGCATGCCACGCTCGTTGGGAACAAGGGCGGAGAGCAAGGGCCGCCTCGGAAGCCCCCTCCCAGAGGGAGGGGGTTGCCTTGAAGACCCCTCCCCGAGGGAGGGGCAAGGGGTGTGCTCGTTGGTCGAGCCGAGTCCGCACGCCGCACGGATGTGCCCGATCGCCGTGCCGGTGTTGTAGAGGACTCCGTCGTTCGAGAGCCGCAGTGAGCGTACACCCCACCGCGAGAGGTATGCATCGCGAGAAGCATCGTGACTATGTCGGTCTTCGCCGCGGTGGGAGTTGCCATCAAGCTCGACGGCCACCCGCGATTCGGGGAAGTAGAAGTCCAGAATGAAAGGACCGAAAGGGTGCTGGCGGCGCACCTTGAGGCCGCCGATTTTGCCGGCATTGATACGGTGCCAGAGGTGTTTTTCGGGACCGGTCATCCGTTTCCGGAGTTCGTTCGCTCGCGCGTAGGCAACCGGATCACGAGCCGGATCGCGGAGCGCGATCCGCTGCCCACCCCTGGCCCCTCCCTCCGGGATGGGTCGAAAACCGAGACCCTCCCTCTGGGAGGGGGAGTTCAGACCCTCGAACACCTGGGCCGCATCACCGAGTTGCGGTACCCACTTGGCGCTCACGAACGAAGAGACTTCCACTTCATCAACGCCCGTGTTGCGGAGCGATTCCACCAACTGAACCTTGTCGGCCGTGGGAATCACCCCCGGCTCGTTCTGCAGGCCGTCTCGCGGAGAGACATCGGTGATTCGGACGTATTCGCTCACGGCTGAATGGTAACACGATGCCGGTAGCCCGCACTTACGTTGTGTACTCGGCGTTGATCCGCACGTACTCAGCGCTCAGATCGCAACCGAGCATCCAGGCGTGGCCCGCGCCATCGCCCACGGTCAACTCGCACGTCACCGGATCGGCGCACATCGCCCCCATCAGCGCCGGATCGGCCTTGCCGACCCCCGTCGGAACTCCCGCGAGGTACACCTGCACGCCGCCGATCGAGAGCGAAGATTCCAAGGGGTCAAACCGCACGCCAGCGTTGCCCGCGGCGGTAACGATGCGCCCCCAGTTGGGATCCCTGCCGTGGATGGCGCACTTGACCAGCGGCGAATCCACGACCGCCCGGGCCATGGCGGAGGCCGCGGCGTTACTGGGCGCGCCCCGTACCTCCACACGGAACAGCCGTGTCGCGCCCTCACCATCGCGGGCCACCTTGGTGGCGAGTTCCTGGCACAAACTGGTGAGTGCGGCCCGGAACACATGAAACTCCGGGTCATCGCGGTGGAACGGCCGCACCGGCGCAGCGCCGCTCGCCAGCACCAGCACTGTGTCCGAGCAGGACGGATGCGCATCGACGCTCACGCGATCAAAACTCTCGCAGCACGCATGTTCCAGGGCCGCCTGCAGGCACGACGCGTTGATGCACGCATCGGTGGTGATGAACGAGAGCAGCGTCCCGCAGGGGCGACCGCCGCTATCGGCGCTGCTGTCGAGTCGCGGCGCAATCATGCCCGATCCCTTGGCGATCGCGCCGATATGCACCGCGTGCCCCCGCACCTCGATCTCTCGGTGCGCGTGCTTGGGCACCAGGTCGGTCGTCATAATTGCCCGCGCTGCGGACTCGTCCGCATCGTGCCCGCGCGCAAGCGACTGAAACAGCGCCGGCAGCGCAGATTCGATTTTTCCGACCGGAAGACGGTGACCGATCACCCCTGTCGAGGACGGCATGACCTCGTCGTGGTCGCAGCCAATCAACTGCGCCGCCATGCGCATCGTCACCTTGGCGTCCTCCACACCCGCCTCACCCGTCGCGGCGTTCGAGCAGCCGGCATTGATGAGCACCGCGCGGAGCGGCCGGGCCCGCCCCGTCAGATACTTGGCCCGCCAGGCTTGGCCGATCTCGACCGGCGCTCCGACCACGGCGTTCCGCGTGAAAGTCGCCGCGGATGCGAGTCGGGACTCGATCGTCGCCCCGTGCCCTTTGAGCGCAAGGGGCGTCAACGCATCGCAAACGATCAGCGCGAGGTCGGGCCGGCCCGAGGGCTTGATGCCCGCGGTCGCTGCGGCAGCGCGAAAACCCAGAGGGCGGGTGATGGACAAGCGGGCGGCTCCTTCGTAGGCGGGGTCCAACAGTATCCGGCGCGGGAAGATGACGAATCGCCGGAGCGATCCGCGAGTCTGCTCAGGGGCTTGGCCTCGGCAACTCGCCCGCAAGCCGGCGCACATCCTTGACCAGTACCTCCAGGTTCGACGCATCGTCAGGGCGGTACAGGCTCTTCACCTCGACATCCGGACCCAGCAGCACGAACCACGATGGGTGGACAACGTTGCTCATGCTCGAACCATCGGGCAATGTGATCGGGGTGGTTGGATCATCCACTAACGCAAAGAGCAGCCCCTCCGCGACAATGCGATCCACCTCGGCCTCGTCGCCGGTGACGAGCGTCCAACTCTCCTTGTCCGCGCTGTGCAACTTCGCGAACGCCCGAAGAGCTTCCGGCGTGTCGCGCGCGGGATCCACGCTGATCGACAGAAACCGGACAGGCTCATCCTTGAGCGCGATGCTCAGCCCGGCCATCTTCTCCATCAGCGTCGGGCAGACAAATGGGCAGTGCGTGAACACGAAGTTGACGACCGTGATCCGCCCTTCAAGGTTGCGCCGCGTGAACGGCTCTCCGTTCTGATCGATCAGTGTGAAGTCGGGGATGCTCAGCCCCGGCAGCGGGGGGCGGCGCGTGATGTCCGCTTCGGCCGCGGTATCCGTTCCGGGACCGCTTCGCCCCCGGGGCAGGCGTGCAACGCGGAACATCGCCCACGCGGAGCACGCGAACACCACCAGAGCGAAGACCACGGCGAGTTTCAGAAACCGGGGCATGTTGAAGGGTAGGAGCAAGGGCCGGAGTGCCTCACACGGCGCGACTCCGGGTCCGCGCGGGCACCTCGTCTTCGCGGGAAAGGCGCGCACTCATGCCCCCACGAACCTCGCGTAGATCGCCCGTGCCCGCGCTGTGTCCGTCGTCCCCTTCACGATCGCCCGACCATCGCCGAAGACGGTCAACTCCGTCCGCTCGGCATCGAGCGTCGCCCGCAGAAGATGCTGCGTTCGGACGGTCGCACCGTGAAACTTCAGGCGCGATGCGAGGGCATCAAGATCAAGCGCGTGGAACGGCCTTCCACTCCTGTTCGGCAGTATCTGCACGCTCGCACTCCCGCACAGCGTCGCGGTCCCGCTCGTCACCGCCTCCAGAAACTCGAACCGCCTCAGCCCGCAGCAGGGGCACGCAGCATCGCGCGCCCGCGACAGGTCCAGCCTCCGCTCGTTGTTTGTCCAAAGGTCAAACTCCAGCAGCGTGCCCGCGATCAGGTCATGCCTCCCCAGCAGCACCTTGATCGCTTCCGCCGCCTGCACATTCGCCACGATCCCCGATGCGGGCGCGAGCACACCCGCAGTGTCGCACGTCGGCGTCGAGCCCGGCGCAGGCACATCTGGGAACACGCACCGCATGCAGGCGGTCTTCCCCGGGACCACCGTCATCTGCATCCCGCGCGTCCCCACCGCGCCGCCGTAGATATACGGCACCCCGTGCTTCACCGCGAGGTCGTTGATCAGGTACCGCGCCTCGAAGTTGTCCGTGCCGTCGATCAGCACACCCACGCGCGTCGCCTCATTGCCGCCCTTGCCACCCTCCAGACCCAGCAGCCGTTCGGCGTTGCCCGAGTTGAAGTCGGCGATGTGCGGCACAATCTTGATAGCGGAGTTCACACGTTGAAGGAGAGCGGCCGCCGCCGCGGCCTTCGGCGTTCCGTCCCGGGCATCGGCCTCTTCGTACACCGTCTGCCGCTGGAGGTTGGTCCACTCGACGATATCGCGGTCGATGAGGGTGACCCGTCCCACCCCCGCCCGCACCAGCACGTCCGCCGCGACCGTGCCGAGCGCCCCACACCCGATCACCGCGGCGTGGCCCACCGCTAGTTTTCGCTGCCCTTCTTCGCCGATGCCGGGCAGGAGCATCTGACGGTGGTGACGCCCGAGGCTGTCGGCATGTAACTCATGGATTGGGTCGCTGCTCACGACGAATCGTAACCCGTCAGTGCGCGATACCGGGTCTCGTGCGGTGGACGCTCAAAAAAAAACAGGGCCCGCCTTGCGGCGAGCCCTGAGTGGTTTCAGTCAACTGGCATGACCGGCACGGAGCGCCGGTCCACCAAAGACGCTCTCACCGCGCGAAGTGCGCGAACGCCTTGTTTGCCTCGGCCATGCGGTGCACCTGCTCGCGCGTGCTCATCGCCTTGCCCTCTTTCTTCGCCGCGGAGTAGATCTCATCCGCGAGCCTCGCCGCCATCGGCCGGCCCTTCTCGGCGCGGGTCGCGACGATGATCCAGCGGAAGGCCAGCGACTGCTGACGCTTGCGGTTCACGGGGATAGGCACTTGGTAGTTCGCGCCGCCGACGCGCTTGGAGCGCACCTCGACGAAGGGCTTGACGTTCTCGATCGCCATCTGGAAGACCTGGAGGGCCTCCTTGGGGGCGTTCGGGTCCGTCTCCTTCGCGAGTTTTTCCTGCATCAGTTCCATCGCGTCGTACACCACGCGCTGCGCGGTGGCCTTCTGGCCGTCGCGCATCACGCAGTTGATAAACCGCGACAGCACGAGGTCGTTGAAGCGGGGATCAGGGCGGAGTTGGCTGTCCGCGGCGGTAATTCTTCCGGCCATCGTCGAATCTCCTTTGGCTCATCTGCCCCGGCAAAGATGCCGCGGCCGTGTGTTCACCGCCCGTGCCTTGCGAGCATCGGACGATTACTTGCCTTGTGTACCCCACCCCCCGGTGGTCTGCTTACTTGCCCCGCTTATTTGCCCTTCTTCGCGCCGTACTTGGACCGGGCCTGCTTGCGCTTCTCAACCCCAAGGCAGTCCAGCGTGCCGCGCACGACGTGATAGCGCACACCCGGAAGGTCGCGCACGCGCCCGCCGCGGATCAGCACGATCGAGTGCTCCTGCAGGTTGTGGCCCTCGCCGCCGATGTACGCGGTGATCTCGCGGCCATTGGACAGGCGGACCTTGCACACCTTGCGGAGCGCGGAGTTGGGCTTCTTGGGGGTGACGGTCTTGACCTGCAGGCACACGCCGCGCTTCTGCGGGCATTCGTCGATATCGCGCACGCGCGACTTGGCGTGAACGGGCTTGCGGGGGTTGCGGATCAGTTGGTTGATCGTGGGCATGGCGATTCCGGGTCGTATCGGTGGCTTGGATAGGGCCGAAAGTGTAGCGGCGGGAGGCTGTTAGGCAAGCGGACGTTTCCGACCCAGAGTCAATGCGAGACTCGGCGCTCGCCCGTCACCCAAACAAGTTCTTTACGTCAATGCGACTGAAATCTCACCGCAGGAGGCGCAAGGCCGCAGGCAACCCGAATCCCGCTGAGGTTCGTCACGGAAACCCGGCCGTTCGGAGCGGCGACCTCCGCGCCTCTTGCGGTGACCCCGCTCAAAGAGTTCGGCCATCAACCCCGCCGCCCACTTTGCTCCGCGTGATCTCCGCATACGCATTGTGGTTGTGGATCGACTCGAAGTTCTCCGAACTGATCGAGTACCACGTCACACGGTCATCCCCATCAAGGGCCAGCGCCAGGTCGCGGATGATGTCCTCGACAAACTTCGGGTTGTCGTATGCCGTCTCGGTCACGAATTTTTCATCGGGCCGCTTGAGCACGGCAAACACCGGGCACGAGACGGCCTGCTCGATCGTCGTCGCGAGGCACTCGATCCACATGCGCCCGGTGAACCGCACCCGCGCCTCGACCAGACAGCGCTGGTTGTGCGCGCCGTACGCGCTGATCTCCTTGGAGCACGGGCACAGACTCGCCCCGGGCGCTGTCACGCCCATGATGAAATCGTCGGTCGCGCCAGTGCGGCTGGACGTACAGGCGAAACTGACCCGGTAGTCCATCAGCCCGATCGACTTCGTGACCGGCGCGGGGCGTGCGATGAAGTAAGTGAACTCCGCCTCGAAGTGCGCCTCCTCGGCGTCGAGCCGCTCCCGGATCGCGGCCGTGATCTTTGGGATCTCCTCCGGCGAGATGGGTCCCGCACCACTCCCGCCCCCTCCAAGCCCCGCCCGCTCGTTGAGCACTTCCAGGAAGCGGGACATATGCGTCCCCTTCTGGTAGTGCGGGAGCGACACATACATGCTGATCGTCGCGACCGTCGTCTGCTCATCGCGCCCGCCCAGCAGCCCGGCGAACTCCGGGGGCACGCGCAGCCGGATCGGGTATGTCACATCCTTCACGCCGACCTTGTCGATGGGCACCTGACGCGTGTCCCCGGAGGCCTGCACATCCGGCATCGAGACGGCGACTGGACGCTTGGACGGCGGCGGCAATGGCGCGGCAGGAGTTTTCATGCTCATGGAGTTGCTCCCCCTGCGGGTGTTCTTCTGCCTCATGGAATCAAAGCGTAGGCGGCGGCAGGTGTGACCCTTCTCAGCACAAATCGCTCTTCCAACGGTCGAATGCTCATTCCGGCCGCGGCGGTGCGGCCACGAGTTCCGCAGCGGTCGCGACGGGCGTGGAGTGGCATAGGACGATCGAGTCCTTCGTTCGCGAGGTGTTCTATGCCCGGACCAAGCACGCACTTTCCCGACCTGCGTTCATCCGCGTTCATCTGCGGCCAGGCTTCTCTTCTGAACCCGTGGCCTCCTCCCCTTCACCCTAGCCACGCATCCTCAAACCCCATCCCTTCCGCCAGCACCGCCGCGTTCCCGCGCTCGATCATCCCCGCGACCGGGTACGCGCAGTAGTCCAGCGAGAAACTCGCCGCGGGCCGGTGATTGCCCGAAAGCCCCAGCCCGCCGAATGGCAACTTGCTCGACGCCCCCGCCGTGCCCGCGTTGATGTTCACGCATCCCGCGCGTGCCTCGGCGAGGAAGCGTTCCGCGCTCTCCTGCGATCGCGTGAAGATCGAAGCCGCGAGGCCGTACCGGGTGGCGTTGCACTGCTCGATCGCCTCATCGAGCGATGCCACCGTCGTCATGCGAAGCAGCGGCGCAAAGACCTCTTCATCGCAACCTGCATCAAAACCCGCTCCTGCCGCGCCCGTCGCGCCCACGCCCGTGAACCGGTCCACCAGCATCACGCCCGGTGACACATACCACCCATCCGTGCCCGTTCCCTCCCGGGCAACCCTCACCGGCGCGGCCTCCAGAACCACCTGCGCTCCGGCCTTCCTTGCCCTCGTCTCAAAGTTCAAGACCGAGTCTCGCGCAGCGCTGCTAATGATCGGCCCCATGAACACGGGCTGTGTGGAGCGCGGGTCGCCCACGACCAGTTGCGATGCGCACAGGCACGCGGCGCGGAGGAACGCGTCCGCCACCGACTCATGCACGATCACCCTACGCGTGCAGGTGCATCGCTGCCCCGTCGTGTTGAACGCGCACCGCACCACCTCGATCACCGCCTGCCGGAGGTCCGCATCGTCCATCACCACCGCCGCGTTGTTCCCGCCCATCTCAAGCGCGACAATGCGCCCCGGCCGGTCCAGGTTCGCCTCCAGAATCCTGCGGCCCACAGGCCACGATCCCGTGAAAAGGATGCCGTCCGGGCCTTCGTGCGTCACCAGCGACGAGGCAATGTCCGCTCCGCCCTGCACAAGGTTGATGACGCCTCGGCCCCGATCCGGCGCGCCCTCCTTGACCAGCGCTTCGGCGAGCAACTCCACCAGCAACTGCCCCACCCCCGGCGCCTTGTCGCTCGGCTTGAAGACAACCGTGTTGCCCATCGCCAGCGCGGGAACGATGTGCCCGTTGGGAAGATGCGCCGGAAAGTTGAACGGGCCTACCACCGCCATCACACCATGCGGCCGGAACCACGTTCTCCCCGCCCGCTCCGGCGTGAGTTCGAGTTCGTACCCCTCCACTCGCCGCATCCCCCCCACCGCCGAAGCATCGAGCGTGATGTCCACCTTGCTCGCCAGCGCGGCCGCCTCGCCCTTGGCCTCCCACATCGCCTTGCCCGTCTCATCGCAGATCAGTTCCGCCATCTTCGGCGCGCTGCTCTTGCACAGTTCGGCGAACCGCTTGAGGACGTTGAATCGGCCCTCGCGACCCCAGCGGTTCCACGCCGGGAACGCCGCCGTCGCGGCCTTCACCGCCGCGCCGACATGCTCCATGCGAGGGTTGCCGCGCCACACCACCTCATCGGGCCTGGCCGGGTTGCGTGATTCGACGACCGCCGCTCCCATCGTCGGCGCGCCAAGGTCCACCCACTCGCCCCCAACAAAATCGGATGCGCTGCGTACCAGGGACGCGTGCCTGGCCGCGCTCATCGCTTGGGCTCCCCCGTCCCGCCATTGCGCTTCGCGGGCGCCTTCCGCCCGGCGGCCATGGTCTGCTTCCCATTGCTCGTCGCTGCGTTGTTCTCTTCGCGTGCCCCGCCCCGCTCACCCTCAAACGCGTCGTACGCCGTCACGCCCACCAATACCCCCGCCCCCCTCCGCGCCTCCAGCGCCTCCATGCTCTCCCGCGGCAGGCGAATCGTGCCCTTCTCCCTTCCGTCATACACCGTCTGCACAGCGCGGAACTCGCCCTCCGCATCCGTCACGCTGACGATCCCGTACTGGTGGCAATCCGTCGCCTCGGCCTCGCCGGCCAGGGGCACGCTCACGGTCGCGCGCACGGGCGCAAGGTCGTCGGTCTTCGCCTCGAGGTGCGGCCCGCCATCGAATGGGTCCACATGGTCGCGATACTCAAACCCGAGTTTTTCGAGCATCCGCCGCGCCGGCAGCGTCTCCGGCCCCACCTGTGCGATCACCCCGCGCGCCTCGGGTGGCAGCAACGTCAGATAAATTTCCTCCCGCGGCATGAGCGCTGTGATGAACTCCTTGGAGTGCTGACAGAAGCGATCCGCCTCCAGATATGTGAGATTGATAAATCGGCGACCGAGGTATTCCCAGAGTGTGTTGCCCCCGCCCTCGCCCTCGTGCGTGATCGCTCCCATCATCTCCGCGAGGATGCGATCCGAGAACAGCGCCCGGTTCAGTCCGATGAAGTGAAAGCGCACATGCGAGAGAAAGCGTCCGAGCCGGGCCTTGTGGCCGCGGTACGAGGGTTGGAGGATCAGACCGCCGATCTCTGTCGGGCCGGTCTCATCGAGCGCGAGTTGCGCGGTGATGTGCGTTGTGCCCTGCTGGAGGGAGGTGCTGAAGAACTCGCGACGCGCGAGCCGCAGCGAAACATTCGGCGCTCCGGGACCGCCCATGCGAGCGATCAGTTGGCTCGTGCCCAGAACCCCGCCCGCATCAACATCCTCCAGAGCGAACATGAACATGTCCGAGCCCTGCGACATCGAGGCGCTCCCCGCGCCGGTCTCCGGCTTCCCGCTCCCCCGTCCCCCACGCG
>CAYMWG010000022.1:0-19838 GCA_964393765.1 uncultured Phycisphaeraceae bacterium | reverse complement strand
CTCTCCTGCTTCACCGATGACACCACACAGGTCCATGCGAACAACTGGTACGCCGCGGGCGCGAGCAACTACTCGGTTGCGGTTGCATACGACATGCATCATGCCTCGAACGTGACGGGCGGTGTGCAGACGCCGCAGGGCTCGCAGCGGATCTCGCCCAAACGTCACGGGCGGGGGGCGAACGGGGTGTTCCTCGATGGGCACGCGGTGCTGGTGCTGTCCGAGGACATCACGCGCCTGTCGCGCTGGGATGACTTTGATTATCGGCCCGAGGGCTTTCCCGTCCCTTTCCCCTGAGAGTTGTGATTCAACAAAGACAGTGCGGCCAGAGGGTCTCCCACCGCCCGGGGCTGTGAATCTGGGCATCCTTCGTGACGAGAGTACAGTCCGGTAATCGGAATCGATGACTGCTTGCAAGTCGTTTGATTGCAGAAGTTTACGCATGTTGCATGGTTGGCCCACGGGAGGCATTCCCGCGGAGAACCCAAGACATGCGCCAGCAATCATTTGCCATCATCGCGGCACTCGCCGCAGCCGGACTCGCCGCCTCCACGCACGCCGCCACGATCGTGACCTTTGCCGATCCGGCGATGGGGCCATCGGAGCCGCTGTTTGAGGTGAACACCAGTACCAACATCCTCACAGGAAGTTGGACTGCGTCCGGTCTGACGCTTCAGACGCCCGGCCTGGCCGCGGCGGACCTTGTTGACGCCCAGTTTGTCATGAGCGCCGTCGCGATTCTGAGTCCGTTGCCTTCCGCGACCCTCGGGCCCGGGCAGATCGACTTCTGGGACAGCAGCAGCGTGCTCCAGATGACGATCACGTTCTCCGGCGGCCTGCTCTCGAGTTCCTTCGGCTTCGGTTCCAGCGAGTTCCAAGGTAACAACGTGACGTTCTCCGGACCGCTTCTCGGCGGAACCATCCTCACCCAGGAAGCATTCGGGTTCAGTTTCGCCAACCCGTCTTCCACGCCGTCGGGCTACCGGGCCAGCGCTTCCTTCACATCGTCTGCCACGGTTGTTCCGGCTCCTGCCGGTCTGGCCGCGCTGGGCATGGCGTGCATGGGCATCGCACGCCGTCGCCGCCGCTGATCGAGTTTCGACATCCTGAGCAACATACAGCAGGTCGCGCAAGCGGCCTGTTGTTCCATTGCCGGAACGCGGATGCAGTTCAGGGCGAGTGAGGCGGAGTGTGCCGGACCTACGATCCGCGTTCGGAGGTGCTGTGCCGCCACGAACGTGCCACGGAGACTCGGCCAATGGACTTCGCACCCGCCCAAGCGTTGATGAAGGAACTTCGGATCGACGCGTGGCTGGTGTTCGACTTCCGCGCGAGCAACTCCGTGCTGGGCCTGCTCCTTCCCGGCAAGCGGCACACGACGCGCCGGACGGCACTGCTCATCCCGTCCGAGGGCCAGCCGCGACTTCTCGTCCATGCGCTGGACGCGGGGCAGTACGACGATGCGGAGGCCCATGGGATCGCCCGAGACCGGTTCGTGTCATGGAAGCAACTCCACGCCTGGATCAATGATGCTCTGGGATCCTTCCGGCGCATCGCGATGGAGTATTCGCCCGGCAATGCGCTCCCCGTCGTCGGCATGGTGGATGCCGGCACGATTGAACTCATCCGGGCCGCGGGCGTTGAGGTGGTGTCTTCGGCGGACCTGATTCAGGCGAGCGTGGCGTGCTGGTCGGCGGGCGCGGTCTCGCGTCACGCGGATGCGTCCCGTAAGGTTGCATCCGCGAAGGACGCGGCGTTCTCGTTCATTCGCGAGCGCCTTCGGGCGGGCCAGCCCGTGCTCGAACACCAGGCTGCGGACATTGTCCGGGAACGCTTTAAGGCCGATGGGCTTGAGTGGCCGGACGGCCCGATCGTCGCCGTCAACGCGAACTCTGCGGACCCGCACTACGAGCCGAGCGCTGACAAGCCCGTCCCTATCCACCGGGGCGACTGGGTACTGCTGGACCTTTGGGCCCGCGTCCCCGGCGATGAGAACATCTATTCCGACATCACCTGGACGGCGTACGCGGGGGAGCGGGTTCCCGATGAGCACCGACAGGTATTCGAGGCTGTGAAAGCGGCGAGGGACGCTTCGCTGGAACGGGCGATTGCGGGCTGGAAGGCGGGCGGAGTCGAGGGGTGGCAACTCGATGATGCCGCGCGGCACACGCTGGAGCAGCTGGGGCACGCCGAGCACATCAAGCACCGCACCGGGCACAGCCTCTCACCGGGCGCGCGGGTTCACGGCGTGGGCATGAACCTTGACAACCTTGAGACGCGGGACACGCGTCGGATGCTCGCGGGCACCGGGTTTACAATCGAGCCGGGAGCGTACCTTGACGGACGGTTCGGTTGCCGCAACGAGATCGATGTGTATGTCGACCCAGCGCGGGGTCCGGTGGTGACGAGTTGCAGTCAGGACGAGGTCGTGCTCGTGTAAGCAGACTGGTTAGTTGCAGCCCGCGAACCAGGCACTGAGGAACGCGAAGATGTCCGGAACGGCCGGAGCGCCGCCGCTGTCGTCAAAGTCGGCCGCGGGGGCGGCGGCGAACCAGGCGCTGAGGAACGCGAAGATGTCTGGCACGGTGGTCGCGCCGTTACCGTCGAAGTCGCCAGCACAGGCGTACCAGAGCGTCACGGTCGCGGTGTTGGATGTCCCCGAAGGGGTCACAACGCGATACTGGAAACTGTCGTTGCCTGTGATCCCGGTGGTGGGAATCACGATGGCGGTCGCGCCGGCGATCGTGACCGTGGCGTGCGCAGCGGGCGTTACAAGAGTGAAAACAGCGGTCCCGAGCGCATCGGAGAACGAGGTCGGCAGTTCGACGACGGCACCGCGCGTGCGAAGCATCTTCTTGCGGTAGTCGTAAGCAACCGGCACCGTCGGGGCCGGGGAGGAGCCCTCGCCGGAGATGTTCAGTTCAACCGGTGCCGAGCGGGATGCCAAGTTTCCGTTTAAGAGAGCCTCGCACTGCACGCGCACGCGTCCGGGGCCAAGATTTCGCGCAAAGAGTGTCAAAGGTCCGCCGGTCGTGCGGGACGCGACGACGCGGCCGTTGGCCAGCAGTCTCAACTCCGTCAGACCTGATCCCGCTCCGGTAAGGTTGAAGGTCAGCGAAGTGTTCAAGGCCGGGTTCAGGTCGCCTGGCGGCGTTAGACCGGCGACCGTGGCATCGTTCGTGACGTTGATCGAGCCCGTCCAGGATCGCGTGTGTCGGGCGGGGGAGTTGTCCGAGGTAAGCACGCGGAGTTCGTGCCAGCCGTCATCGAGTGTGTTGGTGTTCACGATGAACGAGCCCCCGGGCAAAACTGTGCCACGCGTCGCCCCATCAATGAACAACTCGTGGCTCAGGATGACGGCACCGGCAAGCGTGGCCGTCCCGCTGGGGGTGATCGTGAAGGTGCCCGAGACCGGGCCGCCCGGGACGCCAGCGATATTCTGATTGGGTGGCCACGAGTATGCTCGGGTCAACGGGTCGCCGTAGAACAAGCCCTGGAAGGGCACGAACTGCAGGCTCCGTAGATGCGATTCCCCGAGACTGAGTCCCTGCCGGTAGTACGCGTGGAGCCGGGCGTGGGGAAACTTACCTTGGTAGTTGCAGGGCTCCTGGACCGTCCCCGCCGAACCGCTTGCGCCGGCGCGAATCCACGCGCTGACCTTTGTCTGATCGAAGATGTCGAATGTCGCGGCGTAACTGGTCAGGTGATCGGCGAATGCGCCCGGCAGGAAGGTCGAGCCCGAAGTCGCCCAGTCGAAGTTGGCGATGCCGGTCATCACGCCCATCACACTCGGCGCGCTGGGGGGCAGAACACCCGAGAGCGATACGGCGGTCCCGCCCAGGCTGCTGTTGATCGTCGAGACCACCGTCGCGAACTGCGGCTGGCGCACATTGCGGTCAACATCCGAGGTCGACATGAAGTAGAACGTCCCCGCCGGGCGGGTTGCATCGGAGGCAACGGAGCGATCAATCATGCTGATCAGTTCAGGAACAGTATTGCCCTGCCCTCCGGTGTAGCCGAGCATGCCCGAAACGTAGTACCGGCGGGCCAGCCCGCTCGTGGATGGGAGGCCGTTGGAATACGCGGTTTGGCTGTCGAACACTGTTGGGGAGAATGCCCCGTTGTAGTACCGATTGATGTGCTGGCTGCTCAGCGTGCCGGCGAGCACCTCGGGGCGAATAAACGCCATCGTGTAGCAACTCGGCGTGCTGAACCTGTTGACGGGCGAGCAGGAATCAGACACCAGGCCCGGTGCCGAGACATAGAACTGCGAAGTGGGGGCAAGCACGATGAAGTCCACCGTGGTTTCGGCCCCGCGTACGGCCAACTCCCCCTGGAGAGCGGCAAGCACAGTCCCGAACTCAGCGAAAGTCGATGCGCCAGCCTTCATGTAGACGATGTTTGAGGCAGGGATACCTCGCGCAGAGGCGTAATGATGCCCGACGGCAAGGGAGTCCGAGTCTGTTGGATCGATGATCAAGATCGACTGTTCTGACGAGCCGCCACCAAACGCCGCGGAGTAGCCAAGTCCGATCGCCAACACTCCCGCGGCCCGGCACAACCACACGCCTCTCGTTGCTTGATTCATACTCACACCCTCCTCACATGGGCTATCGGACACGCATCGCCGCGTGGACACTCGGCTTCCAACCATAACTCCGGTTCCCCCAATGACCACCCGACGAAGTGGAGAGGCAGGCTAAAGGGTGAATCGGGGCGCTGATTCTGGCGCACCCCGTTCTGGCGAGCAATCGTGGCCTGACCTGAGGGAACCTACGGCGTCAAAGTGCGAACTGTTTGAAGTCTTTGAGATTTGTGGTAGGCTTTGGTTCGTTTGCCACCCCGACCATTCGGATCGGGCGGGCGGGAGACTTTGATGAGAACTTGTACAATTCTCGCTCTGGCGGCGGCTCCCCTGCTGCTCGCTGCTGACCAGACCCGTGCTACCGGAACGCTGTCGCGGCCTCCATTCGAGTCGCGTTTGGCGCTGGGTCAACCCTCGCTCGTTGATGGGCGGCTGGTCTTCCCCCAAGGTGAAGATGCGCTCCCGGTGCCCCGGTATCTGACTGAGAGCGAGCGGCGCTACCTCGAACTTCACCCGTTGGTCGCTGGCCAAGCGGACGGGGGTGGGGGCGGGATGCTTCGCGGGCCGTACACTGCCCCGACTGGCGAGGTTCGTTGCCCCGGCGAGTACGAGCCTTGTGACGGGATCCTCGTCTCTTGGAAGTCGTTCACCACGCTGCTGACGCAGATGGGCGTTCGGATCACCAACGAAGGCAACGCCAAGTTTTATGTCGCGTGCGACAGCGCGGCGACCCGGACGAGCGCCACCACCGCCCTGACGAACGCGGGCGCGAACATGTCCCGCGTGGAGTTCATGCTCAATCCCGGCATGATCCCCCCCCCACTGACCGACAGCGTGTGGATGCGGGACTACGGCCCGCGGTATGTCTACGAGGGCAATGCCCGCGCCATCATCGATCACACCTACAACCGGCCTCGTCCAATCGATAACGTGTTCCCTGCATACTTTGGAGTGCTCAAGAACCAGGCTCGGTACATACTGCCGTTGATCCACGGTGGCGGGAACTATCACCTCAACGGCATCGGGGACTCCTGGGCTACGCGACTGATCGCCAACGAGAACCCGTCGCTGACCGAGCCTCAGATCATCGCGTACTGGAACCAGTTCCAGAACGTGGGCACCACACTCACCACTCCGTTCCCAACGACGGTGGACCTGACGCAGCACATCGACATGTGGATGCAGATCACCGGGGACAACTCCGCGATCATCGCCGACTGGCCAAACAACGTCGGCTCCGCGCAGGACGTGATCTGCGACAACACCGCCGCGGCAATGATCACCGCCGGGTGGACCATCGGGCGCGTCCCGGGTCGATCAATAAACGCGGTGCATTACACCTACACCAATGCGGTGATGTGTAACGACATCGTACTCGTGCCGAGGTACACGAATACCACGATTGTCGCCGCGGGGCACAATGCCGTCGCACTCGCCGCCTGGCAGGCGCACATGCCCGGCAAGCAGATTTTCCAACTCGACTGCCAGTTGATCATCCCGTCCGCGGGCGCGATACACTGCATCGCCATGCACGTTCCGCGGCATTTGGGCGCTGCGGGGCCCGGCGGCGGGCTTGCGCCGACGGCCTATCTCCGTAATCTGCGCGGCGGCGATTCGCTTCTCTCGGGCGGCAGTATCGACATCCGCTGGATCAGCGATGACGATGTCTCGGTCAGCAGCATCGACATTTTGCTTTCGACCGATGGCGGCGCGAGTTACCCGACGACCATCGCCGCGGCGACCGCTCCTGACGGCACGCACACCTGGATCGTTCCGAGCGTGATTACGCAGCAGGCCCGGGTGCGTGTGGTGGCGCGCGATGCGCTCGGGAACACAGGGTTTGACGAGTCCCCAGCCGACTTTGCGATAAGTTGCGAGGCGGACTTTGACGAGAACGGGGCCCGCGAAGTGACGGACATCTTCGCGTTCCTGAGCGCGTGGTTCGCGGAAGATCCGAGCGCGGACTTCGATGGCACTCCGGGCATCGGCGTCCCGGACATCTTCGCGTTCCTGTCGCTGTGGTTTGCAGGATGCTGAAGTATGCGATGGCGGTCAAGATCGCTTGTGCGATGCGATCATCGCGACAAGCCGGTTCAACCCCGCTTCAAGATTCCGTTGCGGCGGGCCGAAACTGAATCGCACAATTCCAGCGAGCGGCGATCGACCCTCGCGGGCCTTGCCGGGGTTGACATCAAAGTACTCGCCTGGCACGGTCAGCACCCGCGCGCCGAATCCGGCACGCATGAACCCCTGCCCTTCGTTGAGCGGCGCGGGCAGGCCGGTAACATCGCCCCACGCATAGAACGTGCCGGAGGGCGAACCCGCGGGCATCTTCTCGACCACCGGGAATCGGATGCCCGCCTCCCGCAAGCGAGTCAGAGTCAGTTTCTGTTTTTCCGCGAACACCGCCCGCACCGCGTCGGTCTCCTGGTCGGCGCGGGCCGGCTGGAGCGCCTGGATCGCCAGCCGCTGCACCGGCCTGCTTGCGCCGCCATCGAGAAAACTGCCGGCGGCGGTCATGGTCTGAATGATCGGCTTCGGCCCGACGACCCATCCGGATCGCCAGCCGGGGTACCGGAAGCCCTTGGTGAGGCCGTCGATGATGAGTACGGGATCGGTGTTGACATCCTGCACGAACTCGGCCGCGCTGACGCCCTTACCGGACGCCTGGCCAGGCAAGCCGTACACGAAGTGCGAGTAGAACTCGTCCATGAGCAGTGTGCAGGCGCGGCGTCGGCCAACTTCCACCCACGCCCCGAGTTCTTGGCCCGCGAGAACAACCCCAGTGGGATTACAGGGGTTGCTCACGAGCAGCGCACCCAGCCTGTCACGCTGGATGCGGCGATCGACCGATTCCGCGTCGATCCGAAAGCCTTGCTCGGCCTTCAACTGGATGTGAACCGGCTCGATTCGGGGGAACGCCACGAAGAGGTCTTCGTATGCCGTGTAGTCCGGCGTAAAATAGCCGACGCGCGTGTGGTCCATCGCCGCGGCGAGGCGCGTGAGCGCTGCCCGACCGCCGGGGGCGACACAAACGTTTTCCGCGGTGTATTTCGACGCCTGGTCCCGTCGGTAGAGACGGTTGTAGTGGGCGGCAATTGCCTCGCGGTACTCGGAGATGCCCTCCACCGGGCCGTACGCGTGGTCTGAGGGGTCGATTGACAGGTAGGAGAGACGGGCGGGTGCCCCGGCGATTTCACCGACCTCCGGCTGGCCCTGGCCGAGGTTCGACCACTCCGGGTCGCCCATGCGCCAACCGGCCTTCATTGCCTCGTTGTTGACGTGGATGACACCCATGAAGGGCAGGTCGCGAAAACCGAACTGTCTGGCGGAGGGCATGAACGGATTCCTGCGTATAAGGCGTATGGGGTTTCCCGTCGAATCTGGGGCGATAATACCGGACGGTCGGACACGGGAGGTATCAGGTGATCATCTCGGGGGCAATGAAGTTCGGCCAGCGAGGCGCAGGAATGCTCTACCTCGATTTGATTGCGGGAACTTCTTGCGATTGCGAGACAAGACGCATCAAGCCTTGCCCGCTCGCGGGCCGATTCTAATTGAGTCCGGGAACGGCCCGTAAGCGGTGGTCGCCGGACCTGAGGGCTCTGAGGCAGGAGTTGCAGGCGCCATGTTCACGACCGACCAACTCGACACCTTGCGAACCAGCCTCAGGACACTTGCGCCAAGCGGCGAGCGGCTTTCCACGGGGTTCTTCACCCGCCTGTTTAAGTCCCACCCCCCACTGCGCCCGCTCTTCCCGACCGACCTGACACGGCGGAACCAAGACCTCATGGCCGCGCTCGGCACGCTTGTCAAGAACGCGCACCGGTTGGGCGCGATTGAACACCTGCTCACGGAGTTTGGCGCCCGCAATCAGTTGTCGGGCATCCTGCCGCATCACTACGGCATGGCACGCGACGCGATGCTCAGGGCGATGCAGGAAACCATGGGCCAGGAATGGTCCCCGCAGCACGAGCAGGCGTGGGGGATGGCTCTCAATGCCGCCTCGTCGATCGTGCTACGCGGCGCTGGACGTGCCCGCGCCCGCGCGGCCTGACCCCCCTCGGCCTGCCTCTCTGCGCTGAGTCGAATCGCTTTTCCGACAAACTTCAGGTGCTCAGGTCCAGCTCTCGGGCTGTTGGTTCGGGTCCAGCGCACGCGATCTATACTCCGCCCCAAAGTCGGTCGCCACACTTCGTGGGCCGGCCTCGAAAGGACCTCCAATGCTCCGTCGGTCGCACACCTGCGGCGAACTCCGTGACTCGCACGTCGGACAGACCGTCCGCCTGAACGGCTGGGTCAACTCCTATCGCGACCACGGCAACCTCATCTTCATCGATGTGCGCGACCGCTTCGGCCTCGCCCAGGTGGTCTTTGATCGCGAGGATGCCGCCGCGACGATGGACCAGGCGGACAAACTCCGCAACGAGGATGTGATCGCGGTCGAGGGCACGGTGCGCGTCCGCACGGGCGGTGAGAACCCCAAACTCGCCACGGGCAGGGTTGAGTTGGTGGTCACGAAACTCGAAGTCCTGAACAAGACGGCCAACCCGCCATTCCTGCCCGATGACCTGAGCAAACTGCCCAACGAGGAGTTGCGGCTGAAGTACCGCTACGTCGACCTGCGCCGCCCGGCGATGCAGAAAGCGCTGGCCACGCGGCACAAGGTGTACCAGACCACGCGTCGATACTTCGACGAGCAGGGATTCCTGGAGATCGAGACCCCGGTCCTGTACAAGAGCACGCCCGAGGGTGCCCGCGAGTTCCTTGTCCCGAACCGTCACCTCGCCGGCCACTGGTACGCGCTGCCGCAGTCTCCGCAACTCTTCAAGCAGATCCTCATGGTCGCGGGCTGCGACCGGTACATGCAGATCTGCCGCTGCTTCCGGGATGAAGACCCGCGCGCCGACCGGCAGGCCGAGTTCACCCAGATCGACTTGGAGATGTCATTCGTACGGCGCGAGCACGTCATCGAGATGATGGAGGGGTTCGTGCGCCGCCTCTGGAGGGACATGACCGGCTACGAGGTGCCGCCGATCCAGCAGATGAGTTATCGTGAGGCGCTGGAGCGGTTCGGCATTGACCGGCCCGACACACGCTACGGGCTGGAGGTCACGGACATCTCCGAGATCGCCGCGAAGACCGATGTGGGGTTCTTCAAGGACGTGCTGGCCAAAGGCGCGGAGAGGCCCCAGTTCAACTCCAAGCGCGGCGTGGTGAAAGCCATTCGCGTGCCGGGGGGCGCGGAGAAACTGACGCGGAAGATCACCGACGGCTACCACGAGTTCGTGCGCGGCTTTGGCGCGGGCGGCTGCGCGGTCGTGAAGATGAACGCGGCGGGTGAGTTTGAGACCGGCATCGCAAAGTTCCTCGGCGGCGTGAAGGACGAACTTGTGAAGACGCTGGGGCTGAAGCCCGGCGACACGGTCCTGTTCGTCGCCGATGAATACTCGGTCTGCACCAAGGCCTTGGGCGAGTTGCGTCAGGTCGTCGCGCGCGATATGGGCCTGATCCCCAAGAGCGGAGCCGAGGGCGGGCCTTGGAACTTCCTGATCGTCATCGACTTCCCGATGTTCGAGCGCAACAAGGACACGGGCAAGTGGGTCGCAATGCACCACCCCTTCACCGGGCCGCGGGACGACCAGGCCGACGCGTTCGTGAACGCCGATGTCGAAGACGAGGTGACCATCGAGGCGATCGTCTCGGCCGGGTACGACATCGTGCTCAACGGTCAGGAGATCGCCGGCGGTTCCGTGCGCATCCACGATCCGCGCGTGCAGTCCAAGGTGTTCACGCTGCTGGGCCTGACGCCCGAGCAGGCCAAGGAGAAGTTCAGTTTCCTTCTTGAGGCCCTGCAGTTCGGTGCGCCGCCCCATGCGGGAATCGCCTTCGGCCTTGACCGGCTGGTGATGAACTTCCTGGGAACATCCAACATCCGCGATGTGATCGCCTTCCCCAAGACGCAGACGGGCCAGGACCTGATGACCGGCGCGCCGGGTCCGGTGACGGACGAACAACTGAAGGATGTTCACGCGACGGCGATCCGGCCGCGCTAGGTGCGCTCTTCCAGTGGCTCGGTAGGGACAGCGGTGCCGGCTCCCCAGGCCGCGAGCAGGTGCGGCAGGCCGCCGGGCCTGGTTCCGATGCCGCCTTTGTCGGGCCTCACGGTTGGCCCCATGGCGCGGAAGCGCATCCATCTCGTGTCGCCGCGCCCTGGGTCTGGGCAGTCCGATGGCACTGCCGCCACGAGGACATCCGCTACCGGCGTCTCCCAGTTGCGCAGCAGCACCAGCGCACAGGCGTTGTCGGCGATCCGGCGGCTCTTGCGGCCCCAGGGATGCCGGACGCAAAGCCGTGGGCCAACGTAGACACGCCCCGCCACGAAACCAAATAGCCCGGCTTCCGAGAGGGCGAGCCACGCCAACGCAAGCGCAGCCGCCAAACTAGGTGTCTTATTGATCGTCCACATCTCGCCGATCTTGAACCAGGCGTATAAATGGAACGTCGCGCTGAAGCCGGACAGTGCGGTCACTTGCGAGAACATCGGCCCGGCTACCGCTGGCTCCACCTCACCGGGTGCGCTGCGGAACACAGCCGCTGTCAGCCAGGCGCGCAGCCGCCCGCCCCCCACCACTATCGCGGATGCGCCGGTTCGCCATTCGCCCGGCGGTGCTGTAAGGCAAACTGTCCACTCCGCGCACTCGGCGTTGCGTCGCGGCGCGGGCGGCGGCGGCGAGTCCGTCAGCACCGCCAGCGCTGCGCACGCGGCCCAAGCATCCATCGCGCTGTCCGCGTCGAGTGGTGACGGGGAGCCGACCGCCTGCCAGCGCGGCGGTGCGCTGCGGACAAGAACGCCCAGTGCGCAGATGAGCATCCTCCGAAGGAGGAATGACGCCGCAACCAGAGCGGTACCTAGTATGACGCCGATCACCACCAGGAACGGTCGAGACCATTCGCCCATCGCGGCGATGCTGGTGTTGATATTGACTTTGCGTTCGATGTCAAGGTGACCGTACCCGACAATCAGCCCGAGCGGGCCGACCGAGATCAAGGCCAATGCCCCCCAGCCATGATGTAGTGAAATCGCCACAAGCACTGCGAAAGCTACTCGCAGGAGCGGGCCACCACAGGGAATCAGCACCCCGCAGCGGATATTCGTCTGCCGTATCGTGTTGGCCATGGACCTCCCGAATCGGAACGGTACGTCCGCTTGCCTTCCCTCGGGTGGCTTTGGCAGCCGCAACCGAGGGAAGGAAAGGCGAGCAACGGGCCGCGATAATGCCGCGGGCGGACTGCCGAAGGCGCACGCTACCACCAGCCTGGCAGCACTCGGAGCGTCATGAACCTGATCCAGTCGTCAGGGAGCATCAGCATGAAGAGTTGCAAGACGTACGGCCAGCCAAGCAGGCCAATCGCCGTGACGAGCGGGCCGTACGCCCATGTGACCCGCTGAACCTTGCTCCACAGAGACCGGGAGATGGCCAAGGAACGGTCTTGCCCACACTCCGGACAGTTGGCCGTTGGTCCGAGCGGGTATCCACAGGAGGCGCATACCGGCGCATCCGTCGATGATTGCAGGGCCTGGCGTGCAAGAACCTGACGGACGGACCAGAAATAGCCTATGCCTGCGCCGAACCAGACCAGGCCGTATGAACCGGGTCCAAGAGCCACGGGCACAGTCTGCAAACCCATCCTCATAAGGTCGCTGGAAAGCCCCCAGTAGAATCGCCAGAGGCACGCCGCGGCCAACGTCCATGTGAGTGTTGCGCAGAACTCGGGGAAGGAACCAAGGAAGCGCACACAAGCGTGTCGCGGTCGAGGCGAGACGGCGTTTGCCGAGATTGCGCACAACGCCACTCGCGCGAGTAGGAACGCGCCGATGTAAACCAAAAAGGTGGGCGGCTGAGCGAGCCAGTAATACCAGAAGCCCCAGTGTGCAGAAAGTGGACCTGAAACTTGATCCGTTGGATCGGACAGGTGGATCGTCGATCCCCGCGGGAGCAGCTGGCCCAACCGGACGGCCACCCAGCCGATGGCGTCTGAGACCGGCGGCAGGCGTATACATTGGGCAAGGATGCCCGCGACAACCGCAGGGCCGACGATCCGCACGCTCGCTTTGACGAAGCGGAGCCACACCGGCCCGTGCCCGCACGGTGGTTCCGGAGATTGGAGTTTCAGAGGCGACATCTGCAAGGAAAGATTCGTTCTCAGGGGCACCCAGCCGGTGTTGCGGGACACACCGCCGGGTTTTCGACTGTGCAACCCGTGAACTCTTCGCAGGCAAGTGCGCCCGTCGGACATGGAGGGCAGGCCTTGCAACAGAGCCACGTCAATCCTACGACGCTCGCGCATGTATTGGTACCCGGGCGCGACCACGAGCAGTTCCAGCCTCCGAAGGTCACAATGCCACCACTGAAGGTCCACGCTCCGGCACCCACGCACGGACTGTAGGTGTTAGAGCATCCGCTACAGAACATAGCGAGTGCCGCATTCTCCCCGGTGCCAAAGAGCGCGTCCTCGACTACGGTGGCGACCCTCGTGAACAGAGCGGTGGCACCGTCGGAGTCCCCTTGGACTGTCGTGACTGCCAGGCTGATCGTCTCCACCCGCTCGTCGCAGGTGTCAATTGGCTCCAATCCCCCGACGGCAATGCTGATGGCCTTGTCGATCGCCTTTTGATCGCCGGAATCGAGAATGTCTGTCACCGTCGTGATCGCCGACCATTGTGGCGCGACTGGCCAACCTGACTTCCGGAGATCCTCGAGCAGTTCCCCCGGCTCCGCCATGCTCTCAACGATGACGAACAGAGGGTCGGAACTCGACATCCCGAAGGCGAAGTACGCGGGTTCGGGCACGCCCGCCGGAGGCTGACCACCGCCCTGGGCGACAGCCGCAGCGATCACCGGGTCGCGTAGGATTGCGCTACCCGCCTGACCCCATCGAGCGAGGGTGTAGGTGGCCGTCTCGCCCAGTTGCGTCCCCGGCCATACCCGCCCCGTCCAAGTGCCGTCCCCTTCCCGCTCATAAAGAACGGCAGCAATGTTGTCGCCAACCGCCTGAGCGCCAGCGTAATACGCCAGGAACCCGTCGACGACACCCTCGCTTTCAAGGAAGATCGGTGCGAAATACCAGTCACCGACTTGCGTCTTGTTGTACGCCCCCGAGCTGGCCTGTGCGTTTGCGACCTCGGCTCGACTGTCCTGCACCAAGACGGCGACGAGGAGAACCGAAAGTAAACGAGTAGTCATTGTGAATACCTCCGCAAGCGATCACAGGGATGCCAGCCCGGGTCGAACACGAGTTGACCCGCGTGAAACCCGCTGCGCCGCTCACTTCCGCAGAGGCCACGGCCGTTTCCCACGCTTGTCTACTATGTATGTACTCCCGCGGAGCCGTCGTGTGAGCGTGCTTAAAAATAAACCTGATCTCTGCCCGGCGAAGGGCCGTGGCAACCCCTTCGGGCCGGTTCGAGCATCGCGCGATGACATCGCGTCGTACGTTTTCGAGCATCGAGCGCTGATCCATCGGAGGATTTGTGGAAAACTGCGGGCCGCGGGGTTGTAATCGCCATTCCACCTCGACCCCGATGACCTGACCAGTTCCGTCACACGGCGCATCGATCTGGCCATGCTCCGCGGATTCCTCAGGACCGACTCGGAGCGAGAGTTTTGGGCGTACGTCGTCGCGATCACCGACAACCTGTTCCTCGATCGGCTCGGCGCGGCCGGCCGCGAAGCCGCATCCGGGGAGGGCGAACGCGACAGCCTCGGCGCGTGCTTCGACTCCTGCACCAATGGGGATGAGGCAGCGGTGGCACTGCACCGGCTGCTCCTGTCGCTCCGGGGCGATGAAGACCGCGAGTTGGTCCTGTGGCGATTGCGTGGCACGCCTTACGAGACAGTTGCCCGTTCGATGGGTGCGAGGCCGGCCACGCTCCGCCAGCGATGGTCGAAACTGTGCCTGCTTCTGCGGGCAGGCGACGGCGAAGCGGTTGATCGATGAGCGGACCAATCTCGTTCACAACGGCGATCCGGCCGCGGGTGTAGTCAAGACCATCGGAGCCCGGAACGCGAGCGTCGGCTTGCGCCCCATGTGGCGCACCGCCCACACTTGCGGTGGCAACGCTTCCTGCCAACCTGTGGCTTGCGCTCAGGGCTCTGACGAGCAGAACAATTCCTCCCCGTGCCGCGTTTGCGCCTTGTTCGCATGACTCATTCGTGTTTATCGCAATTACATAGACACTCCGTCCCCGCCGGCCATCCAGCATGTAGACCCAAGTCTCCAAGGAGGGCTTTCGATGCGACGCGTACTGGCCTCACTCGTTCTGGCCGTCGGATCCGTCTCGCTCGCGGTCGCCGCACAACCCGGCGCAACGACCATCACCGTCCCGCCCGGCGCGAGCGTCGATATCCGGGTGTCGAACATCATCGTGCCGCAGGCTTCTCGCGGCCGCGCGATCACCATCCGGCCCGGAATCACCGCGATCGAAATCGCGAGCGTCGAGGCCGAGGTGGATATGCGGGAGTCGGTCGCCACGACGACGCTCCGCATGACGGTCAAGAACCCGTCATCCAGCGTGCAGGAGGCGGAGATGCTGATCCCCGTGCCGCACGGCGCGGCGATCCGCTCATTCGGCTTCGATGGCCCCGGCCAGGAGCCAACGGCCAAGGTGCTGCCGCGGGATGAGGCGCGCCGGATCTACGAGGACATCGTGCGGCGCAGCCTCGATCCGGCGCTCCTCGAGTTTGTCAACTGCTCGTTCGTGCGGTCCAGCGTCTTTCCCGTGCCGGCCCAGGGGCACAGCACGATTACACTGACATACGAGAACATCCTCGATGCCGATGCGGGCGCGATCCGCGATAGCGCGAGGATTGACTATGTGCTTCCAAGATCGGGTTCGTTGGAAGCCTCCGCCACGGCCTGGACCGTCAAGGGGCGTGTCCGCTCTCAGCGTCCGGTCGGCACGATTTATTCTCCGAGCCACCCGCTCCACACCGAGCGCGTGTCGGATACCGAGATGACTTTCGAGGTTCCTGCGTTGGCCAGCAATGCGCCGGGCATCTTCCGCATCAGCAGCGTGCTGGGATCGACCGGGAACGATCCGATCCCGACATCGCTCATGCTCTACCCCGATCTCGATACTCCGGGCAAGGCGGGGTCTCAAGGCTACTTCCTCATGCTCGGGGGAGTGCCCAACCTTCCTGAGTCCGCCGATCGCCTCATCGCGAAGCGCGAGGTCACCATCGTGCTCGATCGATCCGGCTCGATGCGCGGCGAGAAGTGGGCGCAGGCACGCGACTCGGCCCTGTCCGTCGTGGAGGGTTTGAACGAGGGCGAGGCATTCAACATCATCGACTATTCCGACTCGATCCAGCGGTTTGCGCCGCAGCCTGTCATCAAGGGCGCGACGACGCTGGGCGATGCACGAAGTTATCTGAAAGCCCTTCAGGCCGAGGGCGGGACGAATATCCACGAGGCGTTGCAGCAGGCTCTCAAGCAGCCCGTGACGGACGGCTTTCTGCCCTTTGTTGTGTTCCTCACCGATGGCATGCCGACGGTCGGGAACACGGACGAGGGTGCCATCCGGCAAGACACCGCCTCGGCCAACACGGCGAAGCGTCGCCTCTTCACGTTCGGCGTGGGCTACGACCTCAACGCGCCGCTGCTCGACCGGCTCGCGGAGGTCAGTCGCGGCACGTCGATCAACGTCCTGCCTGGTGAGAACATCGAGGCGTCGGTCTCGCGCGTCTTCCGGGGTCTTGCTGGCCCAGTGATGAATGAGCCATTGCTCGCGGGCACGCACGGGCGTGCGAGCATGGCCGGGGAGTTCTTGCGCGACGTTCTGCCGGCCCGCCTTCCCGATCTCTTCTCGGGGGATCAACTTGTTGTGCTCGGCCGCTATGCCGTCGGCGAAGATGTGAAAGGGCCGCGCTTGGAGTTGACGGGCGAATACCTCGGGGAGAAGCGCACCTTCCAGTTCCCCCTCGAAATCGCGAAGGCGACGACGGCCAACGCGTTTGTGCCGCGGCTCTGGGCCTCGCGGAAGATCGCGTTTCTGCTCGATGAGGTGCGTCAGGCGGGTGTCGGCGGCGATGTCCGGAGCGACCCACGCACCCGCGAACTCATCGACGAGGTCGTCAGACTCTCGATGCGCTGGGGAATCCTGACCGAATACACATCGTTTCTTGCCGAGGATCCCTCGGGCACGCCGGTGGCCGTGCGCGATCACGAAGAGCAGGTCCGCTTCGCCATGGACTCGGCGACGACGCGCACCGCCGAGCGAGCGGGCCTCAGCGCGGTCAATCAGTCGATGAATCTCAAGGCCGCGGCCGTTCAGAGTTGCGCCAACTCCGACAATACCTACTGGACTTCCGACATGAAGAAGACTCGCGTCCTCTCGGTCATGCAGATCGCCGACCAGACGCTCTTCTGCCGCGCGGGCAAGTGGTTCGACAGCCGTCTGGTGGACAAGCCCGAACTCGAGAAGGCGGATGTCACCATCAAGTTCGGCTCCACCGAGCACTTTGAACTGGTTCGTCGCCTCGCTGACACGGACGATGGCGGTGGGCGTCAGGCCCTTCTCGCCATGCGTGGCGCGGTGTACCTGCTTGTGGACGGCAAGCGGATCCTGGTATGCGCACCGGATGAGGGCTGCTGATTCCCGTCATCGGTTTTCTCATGGTTACACAAGGTGGTCGGAGACAAAGTCTCCGGCCGCTTTGCGTTTTGGTCTGGCAGAGTTGAGGAGACGCTGGCACGCTCTACACTCTGCCCCACCCCCCTTTGCCGGAGTGGCGGAACTGGCAGACGCGGCGGACTCAAAATCCGTTGGGGCTTATACCCCCGTGCAGGTTCGATTCCTGTCTCCGGCATTTCCCGCATGGGCGGCATACGCGGCCGGTTCGGTTGCCGTACGCAAGCCAATCATGGAGGGATTTCCACTGGAACCAGTCGGCTTCCGCTGGCGTATCCCTAGTGGAGGAAGGTGATCCGGAAAGATGCCAGAACCTTTCTCGTTGCATTGGAACCCAGTATGATTCGGCAACGGGCACACGTTGTTTGCCGCCCGTGAAAGGACAGCGCCTTCCGTGAGGTTGCTGAACTCGCAATCCGACGTCATTGCCGCACGCCAAGTTCGCGCGCAGCGGGTGTCCGCATTCACGCTCATCGAACTCCTGGTCGTCATTGCGATCATTGCCGTGCTGCTATCGCTGTTGCTGCCCGCAGCGCGCGGCACGATGGCCTCCGCGCGCTCCTTCAAGTGCCAAGTCTCGTTGCGGTCAAGCGCGTTCGACTTCACCACGTTCGCGGACGACACGCTCCACCCCAGTCGTGGTGATGACGAAGACATCCCCGGCGGTCGATCGTTCCGGCTCGAAACGTTCATGGAGTACCAGTACGGTGTGGACGAGTTCTGGGCCTGGGGCACCGAGTCCAGCCATCCGCTCCCCGATGCACAGGGCAACGATCCGCTTCGCTGCGCAGAGGTCCGTGGCCCGGTCACCGCGATCGCTGGCAACCCGTGCTCGATGGGCGCGATCGAGCCGCCTCAGAACATCTCCTACGGCTTCAATGTTCGGCTTCGCTATTCCGAGCGGCAGCAGCAGGCGGGACGCAACCCGCAGGTGGTGCTCACCAGCCGCATTATGGATGCGCACGGCCTTGTGTCGCCGAGTCTGGTCCCGCTCGCGTGGGACGTGAACGGGTCGCGAGCCGCACAGATCGGCGCTAATCCGCTCTTCTCGGGCCCCTCACTCGACAGCGTGGTGCTCTTCACGAACAACCGCTACTGGTACCCATCCCTCAGGCACAACCGGGGCATGAACGTCTCGTTCATCGACGGCCACGTCCAGCCCACCCGCGCCCCGCTCCAAGAGCCGACCTGGGCCTGGGGCTTTGATCCGGGCAGGTAAGCGGTCCCACTCGCCATACCGACGGGTTGTGTATTCTGGCGCGGGCGACTCGCGACGGTCGGGCGTCTCTTGCTCTGAGACTCTTCATGTCCCTCCAGGCCAAGTTCGCTTCACTGCTCGGAACCATCGCGCTGACGGTCACGCTTGTGCTCATCGTGTGCGTGGTGGCGCTCAACTTCATGCACAACGAGGTCAGGCGGCCATTCCAGATCATGTCATCCGCATTGATCGAACTACAGGCTGTGAAGTACGCCGTCGAGGCGCAGCGCGATGTGCTCCTGCGTGATGGCGCAGCGGTTCCGGGCGACGACGGCGGACAGGGTACACAGGGCGACCTCGCCATGTTCGATGCCAACGCGGCGACTATCAGTGGGGCGATGAGAAGGCTCGTCGAGAACGAGCACATCGTCACAGCCACCGGCAAGACGTCGCTGTCCAATCTCCGCACACGGCTCGCCGACGCACGCGATCTGAGCGAGCGCTGGTTCGCGCAAAGGCTCGTTCCCGACCGTGAGGCCGCGGCCCAGGAACTGCACAACGCCTTTCTTCTGACCCGGCGAATCGAGTCTCGCATCATCGCCGACACCAACAACCTGCTGATCTATGCGCGCGATCAGCGGCAGAAGGTGCTGGGGATCATCGGCTTTGTCGCCCTCACGACACTCCTCGAAGGGGTGCTCGGCTTCATGCTCGTGCGCCGCTGGGTCGTTCGTCCGGTCGCCGAGTTGCGGGCCGCGACTGCTCGCATCGCCGCCGGCGACTTTGCCCACCGCATCCCCGTGAGGGGAAGCGATGAACTGGCGAGCCTGTCTACCGAGGTCAACTCCATGGCGTCGATGGTCAAAGCACTCCAGGATGAGGCTGTGGATCGCGAGCGCCTCGCCGCGGTGGGCGAGGTTGTCCGGCGGATCGCACACAACCTTCGGAGTCCGCTCGCGGGGATCCGTGGGCTGGCGGAACTGAGCCGGACGGAACTCGATTCGGCGGGCGTCGATCCGTCCCTGCGCGAGGATGTAGGGGAGAACCAGAGCCGCATCATCGCCGCGGTCGATCGGTTCGAGGGGTGGCTGCGCGACCTTTTGGACGCGACCCGTCCGCTGGAGATTGTTCGGCGAACGGTGGACCCCCGTGAATGGCTCGCCCGGGTCGTTCAGGCGTATGTCCCCTTGGCGAAGTCCCGGCAAGTTCAACTGGTTGTAGACGTGGACGGAGCCCCATCGGCCGCGTCCTTCGATCCGCGCCATCTGGAACACGCACTGGGAGCCATGATCGCCAATGCCCTGGATGCCGTGGCGGGGGTGGGTGGGGCGGCGGACTCCCCAGCACCCACGGTGAAGGTT
>CAYMWG010000021.1:7657-20098 GCA_964393765.1 uncultured Phycisphaeraceae bacterium | reverse complement strand
ACGTGCCTTGTTGACTGTCCCGGCACGGGGGTTCGAATCCCCCCGGCTCCATTCTGATTCCAAGCGGTCCGACAGAGCCCTGCGCCTTTGGCAATGCGGCTCGCCGCACGAGGCGCGGAGGACGCGAGGACTCGTACCCGGTCGGGGGCGGTCCACCGGGCAAACCGCTCGACGAAGAACAGAGAACGGTCCTTGTGCCCTCTGCATCTCTGGCGGTGAACAGAGGTTTGGATGCGATGAAGCCACATCGTGTCCGGATCACCGCTTCCGCTTCGCCGCCAGTTCACCGCCCTGGTGCAGCACAAGGCCCGCCGCGGGACCGTCTCCGGCCGGGAACACGATGCGCACCTGATGGTCAAAGTCGGGCCGGAACTCGCCCTTCCCCTGATAGAGCAGGCGCGTCTCACGCTGGCCCGGGGACTGCGCGAACACCTGCCCAGCCCGCTCGACGATACTGATCTCGAAGGGGACCTCCTCGGACGCGTACTCGCCGGCAAAGCGCGATGCCTCCGCGGCATGGACCGGCAAGTCCAGGGCCACAAACTCCGTAAGCCCCAGTGCGGCCCGCATGATCGAGTCGGCCACCCTGCCGGGGTTGAAGGCATCGCAGTTGGAGATCACCGCGACCGTCACCTTGTCATCGGGCAGGTACGCGAGCATGGATGAGAACCCGAAGATTCCGCCGCCGTGCGAGATGCGCTTGCGTTTTTCCCAGGTGTCGATCCCAAGGCCAAAGCCGTATTCGGTCCCGTTGCCATCGGGCAGCACCCCCGGCGTGGTCATCTGCGCGTACGAGTCCGCAGACACCACCTTACCCCCCGCGAGCGCGAGGCTCCACCGCACCAGCCCCTCGGCATTGGAGAGCAACGCGCCCGCCGCGCCCGGCACATCCGGGCCGATCGGGCGATCGTTCACCAATACGCCCTCCTCGAACCCGTAGCCCTGTGCGCGGTTGCGCATCACCTCCCGGTTGGATTCATAGCGAGTGCGATCCAGCCCCAACGTCGTGAAGAACTCCTCCTGCACATACTGAGCGTACGACCTTCCCGACGCCCGCGCGACGATCTCGCCCAGCAGGTAGTACGCCGAGTTGCTGTAGTTCCACTTCGTGCCAGGCTGGAACTCGAGCGGCCGGTCCTTGAACGTGGCAACGAGTTCGGCCGGAGTCAACTCCAGCGATGCCTCTCGCTTCATGAACGCCCCGTCCTGCGTGTACGACCAGATGCCCGAGGTGTGGTTCAGGATGTGCCGCAGCGTCACCGGTCCGGTCGCCGGAAACTCCGGCAGCATCTTGTCGAGCGTGTCGTCGAGCGACAGTTTGCCCTGCTCAACCAGTTTCATCGCGGCCGCGGCGGAGAACTGCTTGGTCACGCTGCCGATGCGGAGCATGGTCTGCGCGTCCATCGGCACAGCGAACTCAAGGTCGGCTTTGCCGTAGCCCTTGGAGACAATCACTTTGTCCCCGCGCGCCACGGCGACCGAAAGCCCCACCGCGTTGGGCTCCGCCATACTCGCCGCGGCGATGGCATCGACCCTCGCGCCCAACTCGGCATCCGACGGTGGCGCAGCGCGGACGGCGGCACAGAGCGCGATACATAGCACGAACGGCACACCGGCGAGCAGGCTGCGCATGAGAACTCCTGTAAGACACAGTTCAACGCCCCCGCGGCTCTCTACTTGGGTGTGGCTGCGGCGAGGTTTCAGCGATCGTCGGCCGGGGAGAACACCGCTCACCACAAGCCAATCGAGAATCAACATACTTGAAGGTGCATAAGTTGTGGGTTGGATGGGGAGAAGCGTTGATGCGCAACTCCCTTTGGAGCAGCACCTGAATAAGCGTGGTTTCATGAATGGTTCACGTTGGTCACTTCTACTCTGGAATGATTCACGCAGGCGGCATTGTCACCGGGCCAGTGTAGTGACGGGTAAGCGCGATGCGGCCGTCAACCCGTTGACCGCTGTTGGAGCAATGACTATCTTAGTGCCCCCTAGTATTTATTTGTGCAGGGGCCCGCGGGCGTGTTCCGCCGCGAGGGCATTGGAACATTCTGTGAGCAGGACCGTTTTGGGGAAACCCGGACGCTGCCATTACGCCCGAACCTCGGACAACTTCCCGCGTGCTGGTGGCGCGAGCGCGGGATATGCAAACCCATCCAAGCCAACACATTTTCCGGAGGTCTCCATGAGTCTGAAGAAGTTGATGACCCGCGCGTGCCTGAGCGCGCTGCTGGTCGCCGGTGTCGCCGCGTGCGACTCGATGACGGTGAACAAGCCCACGAACACGCGCTCGCAGGAGGACTACTGGTACGCGTACCCGCGCGATGACGGTTCAGGACGCGCGACCACTCCGGCCCCGCGCGCCGCAACTCCCCGGCCCGACGCCGAACGTCAGCCGGAGCGCCAGCCCGAGCGCCGCACAGCCGCGCCCGCCGCGCCCCGCTCTGGATCGAGCGTGATGTACCTCCCCACCGGCGAGCGGAACACCTCCGCCATCATGATCGAGCGCACCAGCCCGGGCGAGGTCGTCGCCGGCTCGAACTTCGGTTACGACATCATCGTCACCAACCTCACGGACATGGACCTCAACAGCGTGCTCGTCACGGATGAGCCGTCGGGCAACTTCAAGTTCATGTCGTCCGAGCCCGCGGGCAAGGCCAGCGGCAACATGATGGCGTGGGAACTGGGCACCCTGCCCGGTCGCCAGAGCCGCACCATCCATGTCAACGGCACGGCCTCGGGCGCTGGCGCCATCACCCACTGCGCGGAGGTGTCCTACAACAACGCGCTGTGCCAGACGATCAACGTCGTCCAGCCGGCACTCCGCCTCGTCAAGTCCATCACCCCCGCGGACATCATGGCCTGCGAGACCGCGACGGTGAAGATCGATGTCACCAACACCGGCTCGGGCGCTGCCCGCAACGTCAAGGTCCGCGACCCGCTCCCGGCGGGCATGACCACCGGCGACAACAAGAACATGGTCGAGTTCGACGCGGGCACCCTCGCCACGAACCAGACCCGCTCCTTCACCTTCCCGGTCAAGGCGACCAAGACCGGCACCTACTCCAACAAGGCCACGGCGATGGCCGATGGCAACCTGACCGCCGAGAGCCAGGCGATCGGCCTCAAGGTCACGCAGCCGGTGCTCGAGGCCAAGGCCGAGTGCCCCAACGGCCTGCTCATCGGGCGCGCTGCGGTGGTGAAGTTCACCGTCTCCAACAAGGGCGACGCGACGTGCAAGGGCACGACCTTCCGCGCCACCCTCCCCGCCGGCACGGCCTTCGTCTCGGCCGACAACTCCGGCGCGATGGCGGCGGGCAATGTCAACTGGAACCTGGGAGAACTGGCCGCGGGCGCGAGCAAGACGATCTCCATGCAACTGCGAACTTCCGGCGCGGGCCAGGTCGCGGTCACGGGCACCGTCAAGTGCGAGTGCGCTGAGGCCGTCACGGCGACTTGCAACTTCGGCGTCTCCGGCTCGCCGGACCTTGGAACCCTCCTGACCGATGATGAGGGCGTCGTGCTTGTCGGCGACAACCAGGTCTACCGCTACGAGGTCGAGAACCAGGGCCAGGTCGATCTGACCAACGTCGCGGTCGCGGTCACCCTGCCCGCGGGCGTCGCGTTCGTTTCCAGCACGGCGCCCAAGGCCCCCACTGTGGACGGCAACAAACTCACCTTCACCGGCGTGCTGGGCGTCCTGAAGCCCGGCGAGAAGCGGACCTTCACGCTGACGCTCAAGTCGGCCGATGCGGGCGAGAAACTCATCGTCAGCGAAACCACCTGCGACCAACTCAAGACTCCTGTCCGCGATGACGAACTCACCTTCTTCGTCGCACGCTGATCAGGCCGACCACGGGTCCTGACGCAGCCTTCTCACTACGCGAACCTACGAAGCACAAAGACGACGCCGCGATCCGAATGGGTCGCGGCGTTTTTCATTGGTTGTCAGGAAGTTCACAAGTGAAGGCGCGAAGGTCGCAGCAGAACAGCAGTTACCCGGTCGGTCTGCGTCCTCCGTGTCTCTTGCGGTGACTTCCGGCGCAGGAAACTCGCTACCCGAGTTTCTGCTCGAGCCGTTCCCGCACCGCCGTCGCGTCCGCCTTGCCTCCGGCGAGTTTCATCGTCGTCCCGACCAGCCGCCCCATCGCCGCTCCCTTGCCCTCGCGGAAGGCCTGCACGCTGGCGGGCTCCGCCGCGATCGCCTGATCGCACCACGCCTCCAGCGCACCCGCGTCATGGACCATCAGCATCCCGCGCGCAGTCGCGATATCCGCGGCATCCGCGCCCGGCGGCTCGCTCCCGCCGCGACCGGCGGTCTCATAGACAAACCCCGGCGCCACTGGCTCGGCGCCGCAGAGCAGGCCGAACAGTTCGTCGGCGGCGGCCGCGCTCAGTTTGCCCGCTTCGCGCAGGACAATGATGCTCGCAACCTGCGCGGGCAAGATGCCCAACGCGCTGACCAGCACCTCCGACTCATTGGTGGCGCCGCTCTCCAGAGCGGGGCTCTTCTCCGTTTGGGTGGCATCGCTCTCCAGAGCGGGGCTCTTCTCCGTTTGGGTGGCATCGCTCTCCAGAGCGGTGTTCCTCTCTCCATCCGCAACCCGCATCGCCCTTACCCGCTCATTCACCCGCTTCAGCCCGCTCTGCAGCACGAAGTTCGCCGCAGCGCGCCCCGCACGCGACCGCTCGATCCCGCGCTCCGCCGCGCCCCCGACGATCGCCTCGAAGAACAGGCAGTCGTCGCGCTCATCGGTCAGCGCTGCCGCTTCCTTGGGCGACAGCCCATAGTCCGTCACAAAGCGCCGCGCCCGGCTCTGCGGCAACTCCGGCACGCGGGCCGCGAGGCGGTCGCGCCATTCCTCGCTCACCACCACCGGCGGCAGGTCCGGGTCGGGGAAGTAGCGGTAGTCGTGCGCCTCTTCCTTCTCGCGCTGGACAAACGTCTCCATCCGCACATCGTCCCACCCGCGAGTGGTCTTTGTGCCGCCCGCGTATTCAATGCCCGTCTCCTCCCACCGTCGCGGCTGCTCGCGCAACTCATGCTCGATCGCGCCCCGCAGCGACTTGAAGGAGTTGAGGTTCTTCACCTCAACGATCGGCGTGCGCACGGTGCGCCCGTCATCGAGCGTGAGGATGCAGTTGATATTCGGCTCGAAGCGCATGTGCCCCCGCTGCATGACGCCCTCGCTCGCCCCGAGAAATCGGCAGATGTTGCGGAGCATTTGGCTGAACGCCACGCACTCGTCGGCGGTGCGGAAGTCCGGTTGCGTGACGATCTCCAGCAGGGGCGTGCCGGCGCGGTTGTAGTCGGCGTAGGAGTGCGACTCGTTCCCGCCCCGCGCGCTGCCGCCGCCCCCCCCGGGTAGTTCGTGCAGCAGTTTGCCCGCATCCTCTTCGAGGTGCGCGCGGATGATGCCAATGGTCCGCGCCTGCTCCCCATCGAGCGGCAGCGTCACCGAGCCGTCAAAGCACAGCGGCAGGCCGTACTGCGAGATCTGATAGTTCTTGGGCAGGTCCGGATAGAAGTAACTCTTCCGGTCCCACTTGCTCAGCGGCGCGATGGAGCAACCCAGCGCCAGCCCCACCATGATCGACAGTTCGACCGCCGCGAGGTTCATCACCGGGAGCGCGCCGGGGAGCGCGAGAACCACCGGGTCGATCAGCGTGTTGGGCTCAGGGCCTTGGTGGACCGGCACTCGGTGCCGGGAATCGAGCGAGCGCTTTGCGTACACCTCCGGGTGCGCCGGGCTTGCCACGCGGCTGAACATCTTGCTCCGCGTCGCAAGTTCGACGTGGGCCTCCATGCCGACCACCAGTTCAACCGAGCGGATCATGGCGGGAGCGTAGGGGGAGCCTTCGCACCAGGCCGTGTTCTGGCGCGCGCCCATTCCCGCGCAGCCCATGCGCCCTACCAAAATTATCCGCACTCCGTAACCCACTCCCCGCCCGTCGCTTGCGGCGACGCCCACGGGTCAGTGTCGCGCTGCGCGCGCCAACTCCGCGCCATCCGTCCCATGGTGAGGGCCGCACACTCACCCCGAGCCTTACGACGGAGAAACGCCCATGCCCATTGACCTTGCGCCCTTTGCCGATGCTGGACTCACCCGCGCGGCCTTCGACACCCTGATCGCCCGGCACGAGCGCATCACGATGCCGCGCCTCAGTGCGCTGTGGGCCTACTACCGCAACACACTCACCGCCGTCGCGCTCTCGGATCGCGGCCCGTCCTCGCGACCCTACCGCCTCGCGCAGGAGCAGGGGCTGCCGGCGCGCCTTGTCGGCGGAGCAGGAATCGCCGCCGGGTTGGCCGACGATCGCGCGTGGAGACGCAAGGAGGTCGTCATCGAGAACGACATCGCGTGGCGCATCCACACGATGATCGACTTCATGTTCGGCAGGCCGATCGCCTTCGCCTCGGGCGCGCGCGATCCCGCGCTCGCCCGCCGGATCGAGCGCGTGCTCGACTCGGTGTGGGAGGCCTCGGGCGGCGCAGCGCTCATGCAGGACCTCGCCCTGCTGGCGCACGTCTATGGGCATGTGGACCTGCTGGTGCGGGCGATGCCCGGCGACGGCGCGACCGCGCAGAACCCAACCACCGATACGAACGACGAGGCGCTCATCGACGCCGCGAAAGCCTCGGTGCGCGTCGAGGTCATCGACCCCGCCCGCGCTGTCCCGCTCATCTCGACGGCCGACTACCGGCGCATCGACGCCTACATCATCCGCTCCCGGCGCGAACTCCCCGAGTCCGACGGCGTGGGCTCACACGGCACCTCCCGCGCCGCCGCGGCCATGCTCAGGCGATGGTGGAACCGCGTCGAGACCGACCCGGGCGCGCCGCGCAGCGTGCGGGAGACCATCGTCACCGAGATCATCGACGCAGACTGGCGGCGCGTGTACGAGGTCGATGGCGCCGACCCGCGCGGGATCGCCCACCTCATCGACGAAGGCCCCGCGCTTGTGGGTCCGGCGCGAAGCGCCGAGCACGATGAGACCCGCACGAGGGGCCGGGCCGGCCCGCCCATCGTCCACATCCAGAACATCGCTCAGCCGCTGGCCTACGAGGGCCTTGGCGAGGTCGAGCCGCTCGTCCCTTTGCAGGACGAACTCAACACGCGCCTGTCGGACCGCGCCTCGCGCGTCACCATGCAGTCCTTCAAGATGTTCCTGGCCAAGGGCCTCGACGGGCTTGACTCGCTGCCCGTCGGCCCGGGACAGGTCGTCCTGACCGACAACCCCGCGGCGTCGATCGAGACGTTCGGCGGGGACGCTGCAAGCCCGTCGGAGGAATCGCACATCGCCGAGGTGCGCGAGGCCCTCGACAAGGTCTCGGGCGTGCCGCCGCTCGCCGCGGGAGTGGTCCGCGCCAAGATCGGCAACCTCACCAGCGCCAACGCGCTGCGCGTGACGCTGATGGGTTTGCTCAGCCGCACCGCGCGCAAGCGCATCACCTACGGACGCGGCCTGGTGCAGGCGTCCCGCCTCGTCCTCGATGCGCTCGACCGCGCCGGCATCCTGCTCACCGACCCGCGCGACCGCGAGTTGCGCGTTGTCTGGCCCGACCCGCTCCCGCCCAGCGAGACAGATGCGCTCGCCGCGGCGGAGAAGAAACTCGCCCTCGGTGTGCCGCGACAGCAGGTGCTGGCGGAACTGGGGTACTCGGCCATCGAGCCGGGAGTTTCCTAGGGGAAAGTCGGAGGTCGGAAGTCGGAAGTGAGAAGTGGAAAGCGAAGAACAAGGCCGGTACTGGGTCCTGGGGTCCTGCGTCATGCCACCACTCACCACTCACTTACCTCATCACTTCATCACTTCATCACTTCATCACTTCATCAGGAAAGGGGATCACATGCTTTCGGAAACTGAAACGACGCCCGCAACCACCGACACCGCGCCCTCGGGGGAGGGGGCCGCGTCGCCGCCGGAGCCGTCCGCGCACGCCTTGCTGCTGGCGACGCTGACACAGACGCGCGATGAACTGGTCAAGGCGCGCGAGGAACTGCAGGAAGCGACGCGTGCGTTCGGCGTGCTCCGCCCGCGGATCGGACCCGGCATGAGCACCAACATGCCGCGCACACCCGAGGACGCCGGCGCCGGACAACTTCGGATCGCCGCGACTCGCGCGGCCGTCACCGGCGACCGGCGCGCCCTGATGGATTATCTCCGGCTCCGGCGTGCCGCGGTCTGATCTCCTGTTCTTCGCGTCCCCATTCCGCAATCCGCATTCCGCATTCCGCATTTCTGATCTCCCACTTTCCTCAAGGAACCCACCATGCCCTTCACCGGAAAAGCCACGTTCTCCGCCGGAGCCGACCTCCCCGAACTCGTCGAGGATGTCTCGGATGTCATCGGCCTCGTCAGCCCCTTCGAGACGCCCCTGCTCGACGCCCTGGGCGATGCCAAGCGCCCCGCCACGGGCACCGTCCACGAGTGGCTCGAGGACACGCTCCTTCCCAATACCGACAGCGTGAACCAGACGGTCTTCTCGCCCAACGCCACCGACGCGACGGCGATCACCGTCGTCAACGGATCGCGCTTCCGCATCGGCGACCAGGTGCGGCCCGACACGCTCCGCGAGGTCATGCTCGTCACCGCGATCGCGGGAAACGTGCTCACGCTCGTCCGCCGCTACGGCAACACCACGGGCGGCGCTCTGGCCAACCTGATGAAACTCTACATCATCGGCAACGCCGCGATCGAGGGCGACGACCGCCCGGCCGTGCGCTTCACCGACCGCAGCCGGAAGCGCAACTACACGCAGATCTTCACCGCCGGTGTCGAGGTCTCCGGCTCGATGCTCGCCGCCCGCGCCCACGGCGTGAGCGATGAACTCGACTACCAGAAGCAGGAGCGGATGCGAGAGATGCTCCGCGACCTTGAGAACGTCGTCATCAATGGTGTTGCCCCCACCGCGACCCAGCAGGGCTCGGCCTCGGTGCGCCGCACCATGAACGGCATCGTCCCGCTCATCGCCACCAACCAGTTCGTGCCCGGCGTGGGTGGCGTGCCCCCCGGCGGGGGCGGCGGCAGTGCGCTCAACGAGCCGCTGCTCAACGGCGCGCTCCGACTCATCTGGGAGCAGAGCGCGGGGCGCGTGGACACCATCGTCGTCAACGGCGTGCAGAAGCGCAGGATCAACGAGTTCCTGGTGAGTTCGCGCCTGTACGAGGCCGAGGACACGGCGTTCCAGTCCCGCGTCGCCGCCTACGAGAGCGACTTTGGCGTCTGCCGCGTCATCATGTCGCGCTGGGTGCCCGCCGACCACGCCCTCCTGCTCGACTCCTCGCGACTGTCGGTCATGCCGCTGGCGGGCCGGAGTTTCCAGTACAAGGCCCTCGCCGCGACCGGCGATGCGCAGAGCGGGATGCTCGTGGGCGAGTACACGCTCGAAATGAAGAACGAGAACGCGCACGGCCTGATCCGCGGCCTCTCACTGTAAAGGAGTGGACGCGTGCGCGCTGCCCGCCGGGCAACCGGGGGGATCGTGGGGGGCGGGGCCGGAGACGGCCTCGCTTCCTGTTACAGAGGAAGTCCTGATTCCTTTGGTTCTGAGTCTTAGGTCGAGCGGAGCTCAACACCCGCAGGGCTTCTGAACGTAGGACCAGTCTTTCCACTTCCGACATCCCACATCCCACATCCAAGGACCCACCCCATGTTTATCACCGACCGCTATCTCCTCGCCTTCGAGCCCGACCTCTTCCGCGATGCCGGGTTCCTCGCCCAGCGCCTCATCAACACCACGGGCTCAATCGGGAGCGGCAAACTCAACATCACCGGCGCCGACCTCGCGGCGGTAAACGTCACCGGCGGGCACGTCGCGCTGCACGCCTCGACAGCGTTCGAGGTCATCCAGCGCCTCAGCGCGACCCAGGCCGTGGTCTCGATCCTGCGGGCGTCGGTTGCCGACGCGGTCATCCCGCCCGCCGCGGCGGGGACGGCGGCGGTCGCCGTCTTTACCTTCGCGCCGCAGATCGCCGCAGCGCACAGCGCGCTGCTGGCGATGCTCAACCTGCCCGCGCTGGGGCTGGGTCTGGTGGGAGAGCCTGATGAGAGCGCGATCACGAACCCCGCGGACCTGCGCACGTTGGAGGCGCTTCTCACGCTGCACCTGGTGTGGGCCGCAGCCGCGGCGGTGGCGGGGTCCGGCTCGGTGCAGGCATCGCGGGCCGAGTCGTACCGCCTGCGGGCCGCGCGCGAGCGTTCGGCCCTGCGGGCGAGGCTTGACCTCGATGGCGACGGTGTGCCCGATGCCGAGCGGCGGCCCGGCGCGGCGGTGCTGGTGCGGGGCTGACTGACGGGGTCCGGGTCTCGGGTTCTGGTGTGTTCCTTCCAACTTCCGACATCCGACATCTCACATTGGACTTCCCATGCTCACGATCACCCCAACAAATGTCCGCTTCGACACACTCACGCTCGACGAAGTGACGCACATCGCCGTCGAACGCGCGGCCGAGCGCGCGGTGGTCGAGTGGTCCGACCTCGGATCGCACGCGACCTTCGCGGATGTGCCCGAGCAGCGGATCACGGTGAAGGTCGTGCGCCGGGCCTTGCGGGGCGACCTGGGCGCGCTCGCGCCCGGGCAACTGGGCGAACTGAGTTTCGTGGTGTCTCCCGTCGGCACTGCCGCCGCGGCACGCAAGCACGCCGCGCAGTGCGTCGTGCTGTCGGTGAAGTACGACCTGTCGCACCCGCCCAAGGGGCCGGGCGCGGTGCAGATGATCGAGTTCGTGGCGATTTCATCGACCGGCGCGGCGGATCCGTTCACGATCACGGACGCGTGAAAGACATCAAAGGCATTGAACTCAGAGGAGCAGAGTAAGCAGAGGAACTCAGAGAAAGGCATTTGGGAAGGCCGGGAGCCCGAGTTCAGAATGATTGACAATCCACGCCAAGCCCTTGGTTTGGCGTCATTGAGGAGTTGATTCCGAACCACATCTCCCCGTTTTCACTCTTCCCGTGCTCTTCTCTGCTCTTCCTCTGCTCGCTCTGCTCCTCCGAGTTCTTTCTTCGTCTTCGAGTTCCTTCCGAAAGGTCTTGCCATGGCCAGTTTCTTCAACGCACTCGGCCTGTTCAACTCCGGCCCGCACCGCTTCGGACATCGCGCCATCGGCGAACTGGTCGTGCCCAACGCCGCGCTCAACCCGGTGCAGCCCGGCTCGATCGCCGCGGGGCCGCTCGAGTTGGTCATCGTGGTCGCCGGTCGGCTGACAGCCACAACGGAGACGGCTTTGTGGACACTGCGCGATGCGATCGCGGCCCAACTCACCGATCCGCCCGTGGTCGCGAGCCTGGTCGACCACCACGGCCGGACGTGGACGGGTATGTCGTTCGTGCGCTTCGAACCGCTCGAACCCAGCGGTGGCCAGGGCGCGGGTCGGACGGATCGCGGGCGCGTCCGCTCGATCGCGTACCGCGCGACATTCGTAAAGTTCCTCTGATCGCGCATACGTCCCATGTGTTGCATGGGCCACCTTTCCTGATTGGAGCGAGCAATGACCACTGAACTCCTTCCCGCCCTCGCCCAGTTCGGCGCGGCGGGCATCATCGGCTGGATGTGGCTCACCGAGCGTCGCGGCGCAACCGAGCGCGAGCAGCAACTCCGGGAAGCACACGCAGCAATTCGGGACGAGCGGCCTCGACTGGAGGTTCTGCTCGCCGCGCTCGAGGCCAACACCCGAGCGATCACCGCGCTGGAGGTTGGGCAGAGGCAACTGGTGGAACTGGTGCGCGGATCGGCTCCTCCCCCGCAGGGGGAGGTGGTCGCCGCAGGCGACCGGAGGGGGCACCTTGCCTTCTCTACTCTTTCTTCTCCGCCTTGACTCTGCTCGCGTGTTCCCCGTCACCTCCCGCGCCAGGTGCAGACTTGAACGCCTTCGCGCTCTCCGCGATCAACCACAACGCCCGCGGCATGTTGTCCAGCACAAGCGTTGCTCCCAGTCGCAGTACGGACAGGCCCCGCGACTTCATCCATACGTCCCGAACCGCGTCCGATCCCGCCCGCTGTCGGTGCGATTCCAACCCGTCCACCTCGACGACGAGCCGCAGTTCGTGGCAATAGAAGTCGGCGAAGTATGGTCCGAGCACATGCTGTCGACGGAACTTGTGGCCACCCAGTTTCCGGCCGCGGAGGTGTTGCCAGAGCAGCACCTCGGGGAGCAACATCTTGCCGCGGAGTTCGCGTGCGCGATCGCGGGACTGCTCAGCCTTCACGTCGGCGGATGCATCGGCGCGGTCCGACCAGGGGGCATTCAGGTCGCGCATGGTGGGACGAGGATCCATCCCGCGTAATGTGCGGTTGCGCACTGCTGATGTCAAGGCCGTGCGGAAGAGATGGGTAGGAAAGCAGTAGGAAAGGCAGGGGTGCCCCCTCCGGTCGCCTGCGGCGACCACCTCCCCCTGCTGGGGGAGGAGTCAGAATGCAGGTGCCCCCTCCGTCACCACTGG
>CAYMWG010000021.1:0-7557 GCA_964393765.1 uncultured Phycisphaeraceae bacterium | reverse complement strand
CCTCCCCCTGCTGGGGGAGGAGTCAGAATGCAGGTGCCCCCTCCGTCACCACTGGGGGGCGGCGACACCTCCCCCCGCGGAGGCGGAGCCCGATACCCGTACCATCCTGTCCTCTTTCACCCGGAGCAGGAGCACCTCAGATGCAATCGGTTCTTCCCAAGGGCAACGCGATCATCGGGCAATCCGGTGGGCCTACGGCTGTCATCAACCAGTCGCTTGTGGGCGCGGTCCTCGCGCTGCGCGGGGTTACGGCGGTCAAGAAGATCATCGGCATGCGCCACGGCGTCAGCGGCCTCGTCGCCGACCAACTCGTTGACCTGACGCGCACGCCCCTGAAGCAACTCGAGGCCTTGGCCCGCACGCCCGCCGCAGCCCTCGGGTCCAGCCGCGACAAGCCCGACCCGGAGTACTGCGCGCGGATCGTCCAGGCTTGCCGGCGGAACAATGTCCGATACTTTTTCTACATCGGCGGGAACGATTCCTCGGACACCTGCCGCATCGTCAACGAGATCGCCAACGCGCAGGAGTTCTATCAACTCCGCTGCTTCCACATCCCCAAGACGATCGACAACGACCTGGTGCTCAGCGACCACACGCCGGGCTTCCCGTCCGCCGCGAGATTCATCGCCACGGCGTTCGCGGCCGATGCGCTCGACAACGCCTCGCTGCCGGGCGTGAAGATCAACGTGGTGATGGGCCGGCACGCGGGGTTCCTCACGGGCGCTGCGGCGCTGGCGCGCCCCGCGGGCAGGGCAGGGAAGGATGGCCCGGCATCAGGCGACCACGGCCCGCACCTGATCTACCTGCCCGAGGTCCCGCTGGACCCGCAGAGGTTCCTCTCGGATGTCGAGCGGGTGTACGCGCGCCTCGGCAGGTGCCAGGTCGCGGTGTCCGAGGGTGTGCAGACCGAGGGCGGCCAGCCGATTGTCACGACGCTCGCCAAGGGCCTGGATCGCGATGCGCACGGGAACGTGCAACTCTCGGGCGTTGGCGCGCTGGGCGATGCGCTCGCCGACCATGTGAAGAAGCACCTGAAGAACGCCGGGGGCAAGCCGGTGCGGGTACGGGCCGACACCTTCGGGTACCTGCAACGGTGCTGGCCAGATGTTTCGCCGATCGATGCGCGCGAGGCGCGCGGGGCGGCCAGGTTCGCGGTGCGCATGGCGGTGAAGGGGGAGTTGTCCGGCTCCGTGGCGATCACCCGCGCGCCGGGCAGGGTGTACAAAGCGGCGTTCAAGGCGGTGGCGCTGGCGGATGTCGCGGGCAAGACACGCCACATGCCCCCGGAGTTCATCCAGGGTCACTGCGACGTGTCGGAAGCATTTGTGAAGTGGTGTCGGCCGCTGGTGGGGAAGTTGCCGGAGATGGCGCGGTTGTAGGCGGGGTCTCTACACGCCCACGATGAGGCCCGGCGAATCGTGGCGCTTCGGAAGAGATGAACCCAGTGAACTTCCCAGCACTCACCCCCGTCATCTGCGGCCCGACCGCGGGCGGCAAGTCCGACCTTGCCGTTGCGCTCGCGCTGCGGGCGAGGGAAGAGTGGGGGATCGACGCCGAGATCGTCACCGCCGATGCGTTCCAGGTGTACCGCGGCATGGACATCGGCACGGCCAAGCCGACGATGGAGGAGCGGCGCGAGGTCGTGCATCACCTGATTGATGTGGTTGATCTCCGTGCCACTGCCCTTCAGGGCAGTGCAAACACCGACACCCACCTGAAGGCCGGTGGCACGGCCACGTTCACCGTCGATGATTGGCTGCGGATGGCGCGTGAGAGAATCGCGGACGTGCGAGGGCGAGGGGCGTTGCCGATTGTCGTGGGCGGCACGCACCTGTATATCAAGGCGCTGCTCGATGGGCTGTTCGACGGCCCGGAGCCGGATGCAGCGCTGCGTGCGAAACTGACGGGGTTGGACCCCGAAGCGCGACGGGCCGAGTTGCAGCGGGTCGATCCGGCCGCGGCGGCGAGGATCCATCCCAACGACATCCGCCGAACCGTCCGCGCGCTGGAGGTGTACCGTCTGACTGGGACGCCGATCAGCGCGATGCAGAAGCAGTGGGATCGCGCGTCAATGAGCAGCCCGGACGGTCTGGCTGCGCATCAACTCATCATCCTGGATTGGGAATCCGAAGCGCTGAACCGCCGCATCAATGCTCGCGTCAAGCAGATGATGGAACGCGGGCTGCTCGAGGAAGTGCGGACGCTCGCCGCGGCGGGGCAACTCGTCCCCGGCTCGCAGGCGGCGGAAGCCTTGGGCTACAAGCAACTCCTGGCCCACCTTGCCGATCCCGTGCGATTCCCGGTGGCGGAAGCGGTGGAGCGGATCAAGGTCGATACGCGCAGGTTCGGGAAAAATCAACGGACCTGGCTGCGGCGGCTGCGGACGTTCGACAACACCTTGACGGTGGCAATGCCGGGCACTGGCACCCCGGAAGCAGTGGGTGTTGTGTTGACGCGATTGCGAGTCGGCCGGGAAATATGACCTGAACTGGGGAATTTTGCCGCCTGCGGTCGCGGAATTTCGCGGCATCTGCTTGACAGATGGCCCATGAACCCCGTACTACCCCAAGCCCCTTAGTAAAGGATAGGGGAAAAACCTGCTGACCCCTTCACCCCCGCCACCCCCCTCTGGCCGATCAAGCGGAGGTGGCGGACGGGGCGTCGATCCCTTGCGGCACGAAGTACCATGGCGAAAACGATCCAGAGATCTTCCAAACGATCCAGCCCGCCCCAAGGCAACGGCTCACCCGCAGGGGGGGGCGGCGGCGATGGCGACAGTGCCGCTCCATCCGGCCGCGGCAGAAAGTCCGTGGGGGGCCGCGGCAAGTTCGGCCGCAAGCCATTCGAGCAGGGGCCGATGCGCTCCGCCGAGGGCAAGCAACTGGTGATCGTCGAATCGCCATCGAAGGCCAAGACGATCAACAAGTACCTCGGGTCTGACTACGTCGTGCTCGCAAGCGTCGGCCACGTCCGCGATCTGCCGGAGAAGAACCCCAAGGGCGTGAAGTCGCCCGTGCCGGGTGTGGACCTCGACAACGACTTTGCACCGACCTACGAGGTGCTGGCCGGCAAGCAGAAGACGATCACCGAGCTCAAGCGTGCCGCGAAGGGCGCGCGGGAGATCTGGTTCGCGACGGACCTTGACCGCGAGGGCGAGGCCATCGCGTGGCACCTCGCGGAGGAACTGGGGATCGACCCCAAGGTCGCCAAGCGCGTGATCTTCAGCGCGATCACCAAAGAGGAGATCCAGCGGGCGTTCGAGAACCCGCACCCGATCGACATGGACCGTGTGAACGCGCAGCAGGCGCGCCGGATTTTGGACCGGGTGGTGGGGTACCAGGTGTCGCCGCTTTTGTGGAAGAAGGTGGCGCGGGGCCTGAGCGCGGGGCGGGTGCAGAGCGTGGCCGTGCGGCTGGTGGTGGAGCGTGAGCGGGAGATCCGCCACTTCATCCCCGAGGAGCACTGGCAGGTGCTCGGCGAGTTCGCGTTGACGCAGGCCGAGGCCGCGAAACTGGGCCCGGCGTGGCGCGGGTTCCTGTCGGAGCGCGATGACAAGGGCGCGGGGCACACGATCAAGGCGCAGAACGTGTGGCTGGGCGAGCACGGCGCGATCCAGGGCGAACTCGTCGAGGTCGGCGGCGAGAAACTGGAGATCCGGGGGGGCGGCGGTGGAGGGGATGGCGGTGGCGAAGCGGCGGCAACGAACGATGCGCTGATGAAGCGCGCCCGCCAGGTCGCCGAGTGGGCGGGTCTGACAGACATCAAGAGCGGAACGCGCGAGGACGAGCGCGGCCGCGGCCCGGCGAAGTTTGTCCGCACCATTCAAGGCGTGGTCTCGCCGAATGCGAAGTACGCGATCACAAGCATCGAGACCAAGCGCAACAGCGTGCGTCCGACCGCGCCGTACATCACCAGCACGCTGCAGCAGTCGGCGAGCACGAGGCTGGGATTCGTGCCGCGGCGGACGATGCAGGCGGCGCAGGCGCTCTATGAGGGCGTGGACATCCCCGGCGAGGGACCGGTGGGGCTTATCACCTACATGCGTACGGACTCGACGCACCTGTCGGGCGCTGCGCTGAGCATGGCGCGGGAGTACATCAAGCGGACGTACGGGGACAGGTACCTGCCGGAGAAGCCGAACTTCTTCGCATCGAGCAACAAGGCGGCGCAGGAGGCGCACGAGGCGATCCGTCCGACGAGCCTTGAGTATCCGCCGCAGCGAGTGCGGAACTCGCTCAAGCCCGATCACTTCCGGCTGTACCAGTTGATCTGGGAACGGTTCGTGGCGTGCCAGATGACGCCGGCGGAATGGGACACGACGTCGGTGATGATTGCCGGTGGGGCAACTGTTGCCGGCTCGGAGAGCCGGACCACCAAAGAATGCGTGTTCCGCGCATCGGGGCGCACGCTGGCGTTCGACGGGTTCTACAAGGTCACCGGCGTTCCGCCCGCGGCGGAGACGGCGACGCTGCCCGCCCTCAAAGAGAAGCAGCCGCTGCACCCGTTCGCCATCGACCCCACGCAGAAGTTCACGAGCCCGCCGGCGCGGTTCAGCGAGGCATCGCTCATCAAAGCGCTGGAGGCCGAGGGGATCGGCCGCCCGTCGACGTACGCGAGCATCATCGGGACCATCCAGGACCGCAAGTACGTTGAGCAACTCGAGCGCCGGCTGTTTGCCACGGACCTTGGCGAAGTGGTGACTGACAAACTCATCGAGGCGTTCCCGCGGATTCTCGATCTGGGCTACACGCGCGAGATGGAGGGGGAACTCGACAAGGTTGAGGAGGAGCACCTCGACTGGGTGGAGATGCTCCACCGCTTCTACGGGCCGTTCATCGAGGCGCTGGAGGCGGCGCACGAGACGATGACGCACGCGAAGGCCGAGACCACCGCCGCGCCCGCGGACCTGAAGTGCCCGACGTGCGGGAGCGCGATGGTGTACCGCTTCGGCAAGAACGGGCGGTTCCTGTCGTGCGGAAACTACCCGACCTGCACCTACGCGTGCCCGGTCGATCGGGAGGGCAGGCCGCGCCCGGCCGAGCACGCGAACATCGCGTGCGTGAAGTGCGGCTCGCCGATGATCCGTCGCACGGGGCGGTTCGGGCCGTTCCTGGGTTGCTCGAAGTTTGAGAGCAAGCCGAAGGCGAAGGGGAAAGGGAAGAAGGGAAAGGGGAAGGGGAAAGAAGAGGGTGCTGTTAAGGAGCCTGTCGCGATCCATCCGGATGCGTGCGACGGCATCCTGAACATCGACAAGAAGGGGTTCGTGGTCGCGCCCAGCCAGCCCGCGCTGCTGACGGACCTGCCGTGCGTCAAGTGCGGCTCGCTCCTGAACCTGCGCGATGGGATCCGTGGGCCATGGCTGGGTTGCAGCGCGTTCCCCAAGTGCCGCGGCCGGGGCAAGTGGACGGATGTGCCCGACGAGAAGCGTGCAGCGCTGGAGGCGGAGTTGGCGGCGCACGCGAGAGCGAACCCGATCCCGGTTGTGCGCACACTCGACGGCAAGGCGCTGACGGATGCGCGCGGCAAGCCGCTGCCCGATGCGCCGAAGGTGGAGATGCTGATCGTCGGTGGGGCGGGGAGTGTGCTGACGGGCGGCCCCCCCGAGGTTGTGGAAGAGCGGGAGGAAGCGCCGCTCGAGAACGCGGCATGATGGGATGAGTTTGGGCTGGTCGGGAGTCCGGTCAACCTCCCCCGCCTGCGGCGGGACCTCCCCCTCGCGGGGGAGGAGCCAAGAGGCACCTCACGTTTTGGGGACTCTGTCCGAGACCCGCACACTTCTGAGCGCCTCCACCACAAACACGCCCGCCAGCGCAAGCAGCGCGAGCGAGACGGCGGCGTTGGGGACTGTCGGGTTGAGTCCGCCCGCGGCGGTGCGCCACGCGCCGTTGTAGGAATCGCGGGCACCAACAAAGAACTGGATAAGCAACGCCCACACCGTGATGGCGCCGACGAAAGCCGTCGGCCAGAGCGTGTACCAGTATCGTTTCCCGTTGCGGCGCAGATAGAGCGTGACGCTCAGCAGCGTGAGCGCGGCGAGGAGTTGGTTCGAGGTGCCAAAGAGCGTCCAGAAGGTGCGGTACGCGCTCGGGTCGGCGAAGAGGAGCATGAGCAGGGGCACCCCCGCCGTGGCCGCCGCGGCGAGGAATCCGGCGCTGCGTCCGGGAGCGCGGAACAACTCCTGGAGCAGGTAGCGACCGAGGCGCGTCGAGACGTCGAGCGTGTCGAAGACGAAGGTCGAGAAGGCCATTGCGCCGAAGGTCGCGCAGAAAAGGAAGGCATCGGGGCCGAGGAACTTCGTGAGGAAGAGGGCGAGGCCGTCGCCGTAGATCGCGCCGGGAGACTTGGGCTGGCCCGCGGGCGTGAGCAGCGCCTCGCCGCCGACGATCATCACGGTGGCGAGCGCGATGACGGCGACGAAGCCTTCGAGCAGCATCGCGCCGAAGGCGATGGGCTTGCAGTGCGACTCCTTGGCGATCTGCTTGCTGGTTGTGCCGCCGCAGATCAGGCCGTGGAAGCCCGAGCACGCGCCGCAGGCGATGGTGACGAACAGGAAGGGAAAGAGGAGGTTCGTGAAGGGCGGCGCGGCTGTGCCCTCGGCCGGCGTGCGGAGGAACGCGAGCGGGTCGAGAATAGTCGCGGCCTGCGGGCCGAACATCGGCTGCTTGATGGTGAAGCCACCGAAGAGGATGCCCAGCGCGCCGATGGCGATGGCGAAGTAGAGGAGGAAGCCGCCGAGATAGCCGCGGGGCTGCTGGAGGAGCCAGATGGGGAGCATGGAGGCGACGAGGCAGTAGATGAGGATCGCGACGTACCAGGAGCGCGGGCCGAAAACGAGGAGTTCGTCGAGGCGCGTGCCCGCCCAGATGCAACCGAGTGTCGCGGGGACGAAGATGATTGTCGCGAGCCACATCGGCGGGCGCAGGAATCGCTGTACGATGCCCATGACCAGCGCGAGCGCGAGGTAGAGCGTGCTGGCCGCGGCGACCGCGCCGCCCTTGTTGAACGTCACGTTGAGGCCCGCGAGTTCTTCGGACACGCCGATGAATGTCGCGGCGGTGATCTGCGTGAACGCGGTGATGACATAGAGCAGCGCGAGCCAGATGAAGCAGACCAGCGCGAGCCACGCCCGCCGGCCCAGCGTGTCCTTGGCGATCTCGGCGATGGAGTGCGCGCCGTGGCGGACGGAGGCGACGAGCGCGGAGAAGTCGTGGACCGCGCCGATGAGGACGACGCCGAGCACGATCCAGATCAGGCACGGCCCCCAGCCAAAGAGGGTGCAGGCCATGATGGGGCCCGCGACAGGCCCGGCCGCGGCGATGGCGGAGAAGTGCTGGCCGAGCAGGTAGAACGGGCGCGTGGGGATGAAGTCCTCGCCGTCGTTGCGGAGGACGGCGGGCGTGGTGCGGGAATCGTCGAGCCGGTACTGGCGCGCGATGAACGTGCCGTACAGCAGATAGCCCAGGGTGAGGAGCGCGAGCACGCCGAGGGCGATGAGGGGGAGGTGGAGCGCGGCGGGCATGGGGGCAGAGGGTGACAGAAGGGAGGAGGGGAGTCAAG
>CAYMWG010000020.1:0-20170 GCA_964393765.1 uncultured Phycisphaeraceae bacterium | reverse complement strand
GGGCTGGGAACGTGCCATCGACAACCCGCGCGCGGGTGTCCGCCGAGCGGGGTTCCCAGCCCACAACGAGCCAAGGTTTGATCTGGGCATCGGCGCCCCATCGCCGGGTGCCGGAGCGGAAGCGGGGCGCGGTGCATCGGTGATAATTCCGACTCAGGGCGGCAGTTCCGCCCTGCGTCTTGTTCCCGGCGAGGTCGCCGTCTTCGTCGATGCCGACTACGCGGTGACCGGACGCGTCCGGAGCGCGGGCCTGCGGCACGCGCGAGCGTTCATCACCGCCCGGTTCCTGGACAGCCGGCGCGCGACGATCCCCGGGAGCGAGGTGCGCTCCCGTCCCGCGCCGCCAGACTCCGGTGGGCTATGGACCGAACTCGCGGTCGAACTGGGGCGTGCGGTCCCCGGCGCGGCGTGGCTCCAGATTGATCTCGAACTGCTCCAGCCCGATGAGTTCTTGCCCGCCGATGCGCGTCTTGGCAAGCACGAGGTGCGGCGCGAAGATGTTTCGGGGCAGGTGTGGTTTGACGACATCACCGTGCTGCAGGTGCCGCGGGTGCGGCTTGGAACCTTCCCGCCCGGAAATATCGTCGCGGGTCCGAGCCCGGTGCAGATCGAGGCCGTCATCCACGATTTGGGCGGCGATCTGCTGACCGCCGAACTGCGCATCCGGAATCTCGAGGGCGATGCGGTCGATCGTTTCAGCGGTCCCGCCGACCCGGGGGGCAAGCCTCTCCGGTGGTCGCCGCGACTTCCGGCATTCGGCTGGTACATGGCGGAACTGGATGTTTCCGCGGGCGGCCGGGTCGTGGCGCGTTCCCGCGCGCCGATCGTGTGGCTGTCGCCGGGTTCCGCGACTCCGGCGGTGGAGCGCCGACGTTTCGGTCTGGTCATCAATCCTGCCGACCCGACGCCCGAGGGCATGATCGCCGATGTCGGCGCTCTCATTGGTTCTGGCTTTGTCGTCCTGCCCGCCTGGGACTCGACGCTCCTCTCGACCGACATTGATGCGACGGTCGGAGATCGCCGCGCCGGCATCGAGCGGTTGCTGCGAACAGGGCAGGAGATCACGCTGTGCATCCCGGGAGCACCGGCCGATGTCGCCGCGGCCCTGGCGATCGACCCCGCGGAGATGGGCGAACTTGCGCGGCTCGCGCCCGAGCGGTGGGCGATTCCTCTGAGCCGGCTGCTCGACCTCTTCGGGCAGCGACTGCTGAGGTATCAGGTCGGCCCAACGGGCACGGACTCGTGGCAATGGGACCGCGACCCGGCGAGCGCGCTGCAACTCTACCGCGACACTCTTGCCAAGGTCGTTCCCAGCCCGCTTGTCGGGGTTCCGTGGCCCGCCGGGGCGGATCTCGCCGGTCCGCTCTTTGATGGCGCGGGGCCGACGCGGGGTCGCCCCGACCTCGTCACGCTCACCGTGCCCATTGGCTTTGAGCCACGCGAGGCGATGGCCCGACTCGGCGCATCATGGGACGGGTCTCAAAGTGGCGGGAGTCAGGAACTGACCGCGGTGATCGAACTCCCCGATGGCGAGACGTTCGGGCACTTCGCCGCGGCCACCGAGCTTGCCCGGCGCGCCATCGAGTTCTGGGCCGCGTTTGATGGCGATGATCCGGAGATGAAAGCCGCGGGCCCGGTGCCCCGGCTCGCGATCGCGCAGCCCTGGGCGCTGCTACGCGGAGTGGAGGCGATGGTCTCGCCCTCGCCGGTGCTGCCAGTGCTGCGGGAGTTGATCGGGCGGCTCGACGGCAGGCGCGTGGTCGGAGAGTTCCCGGCATCGGCAGGTGTCCGATGCCTGATCCTGGCGGCCCGCCGCACCGGCGGGGAGATGAACCGTGGCGCGCTGGCCGCGTGGAACATCAGCGCACCCGATCGCGACGCGTTTGTAGATGTCACCGCGCTGGGTGCGGACCTCCGCGTGTTTGATGTCTTCGGCAACCTGCTCGCGGGCGGCGTGCAAACGGCTGAGGGCCGGTCGATTGTGAGGCTCGGCCAGACGCCTGTGTTCATCGAGGGCGCGGACCCCTACCTGGCGCTGTTCGCCGCGGGCGCGCGGATCGAGCCCGGGTTCCTGCGCGCCGTCGCGAGCGAGCATTACGCGGCGATCGTGCTGCGCAATCCCTGGCCCATCCGCCTTACCGGCCAGGTGCAGGTCAAGGACGCGGACGCGGCGGCCACTTACCGGCGGACCGACTGGACGTTCTGGCCTCAGGGCGTTGTCGAGTTCGCCGCGGGACCGGGCGAGGAGGTCCGGATCCCGCTCACCATCTCCTTCGGGGCTTCACAGATCGCCGGCATAAAAGATCTATGGCTGGTGGCGCGGGTTCAGGCCGATCGCGAGTACCCGCCCATCCGACTGCGCTCGCCGATCGAGATCGGGCTTGAGGACCTCGAATTGCAGGCCGAGGTCACGCTCTCGCCCGGTCTGGAGGGGCCCGACGCGGTGGCCTCGGCATCGGTCACGAACAAAGGGTCGCTCTCTCGCGCGGTCCGATTAGAGGCCGCGGCCTGGGGCTTCCCGACCCAGCAACTGCATGTGAGCAACCTGGCCCCCGGACAGACCGTCACGCGCCGCTTCCTCTTGAAGGGAGGCGCCGCGACTCTCAAGGGCAAACGGGTGGTAGTGAGCGTCGCCGATGATGAGGAAGCCGAACGGCTGAACAAGGCGGTTATTGTCCCCTGAGCGGTAAGCCACTCAAACCGGGAACGATCCAGCGATGGCCGACGCGTACCAAACTGCTCACAACTGGCTGGGGTGGTTGCAAGAAACCAGCCATGGGTTAGACTGTCACTCGGTCGGTCCGTCATTGACCGGTGGTCTACCGGGAAGTGGAACCATTCACGAAGCGCAACTACTTATTCAGACTGTGGTTGCGAAAGAGGAGCCTGTTCATGCGTCAAGAGACTCGCTTGCGCGCCACCCTCGCGGTGGCGTTGGTTGTGGCCTCGGGCGGCATCGCCGCGGCCGGGCCGGATGTGATTGTCGGGGAACTTCCAGCCTCTCTGAACTTTGGCCTGGTCGGCACCAAGCGGGCGATGTCGGTCGCGACAACGTCCTGCAACGTCGGTAACACGCCGCTCACCTGGATCGCCAACAACAACCAGCATCCGGTGATCTCCCAGAACATCTACCGGCTCCATCAGGGCCGCTTCGCGCAGGTCGGACAGGCCTGGCTCAAGCACGGCTTCTGCGCGCTTCAGGGAACGGTCTGCTCTCCATGCACGCCCGGGGGGAGTTGCCCTGCCCTGTACCCCGGCTGCTCGGACCCGTATGACGCCGGACTCAACGGCCAGCAGAGCGGCCTTGGGCCCAAGAGCGAGGTCAATGCGTTCACCGGAGCATTCCCGTACCCGTGGATCAACAACGGCTCGGGCTCGGGCGCGGTGTTCAAGCGTCTCCAGGCCGATACCACGGTACTCGGCACGCCCGGCGCGCTGTACTTTGTGTCGAGCATGTATGTCCAGCCGGAGGATGCCGCGGGCGGCCTCGCCCTCAACAACGAGTCGTACCGGGCCTGCACGACCACGACCGCGGGCATCACCGCGCTCACCGGCATCACTCATCGCGAGAAGGCTGGCCTTCAGGCATGGAAGGACTCGGACGCGACCGTCCAGATCGTCAACTTTGACGTCCCCGGCGAGGGGAGATTCATCGTCGCGATGAAGGCGACCAGCCTGGGCGGCGGCCAGTGGCACTACGAGTACGCGGCCCAGAACTTCAACTCCGACCGCTCCGGCCAGGCCCTCCAGATTCCGATCCCCGCGGGCACTGCGATCACCAACATCGGATTCTCCGATGTCGATTATCACTCCGGTGAGCCTTATGCGCTCACGGACTGGACCAGCAACGTGACCTCGACGCAGGTCAGTTGGGCGACGCAGACGTTCGCGCAGAACAGCAACGCCAACGCCCTCCGGTGGGACACGATCTACAACTTCTGGTTCGACGCGAACGTTGCGCCGGGCGCGGGCAGCCTCACCATCAACCTCTTCAAGGCGGGCACGCCCGCGAGCGTCTCGGGCAACATTCAGGTCCCGGGCGGGGCAGGCGGCCCGGCGAACGACGCCTGCGGCAACGCCACGACCCTGAGCGCCTACGGCTCCTCCGCCTTCAACACCGCCGGCGCGACGACCGACGGCCCCACCGAGACACTCTGCAACGGCTCGGGCAGCGCGCAGGTCTATAACGACATCTGGTACACCTACACCGCGTGCGTGACAGGCTCTCACACCCTGAGCACCTGCGGCGCGAACTTCGACACCCGCATCGCGGTTTATCCCGCCGCGTGCCCCGGCGCGACCTTGAACACCGCCATCGCCTGCAACGACGACTCGGCCCTCTGCGGCACCAACAGCCTGCAGTCGAGCGTGAGCTTCAACGCGACCTCCGGCACCACCTACCGCATCCGCCTGGGCGCGTTCACGAACAACACCACCGTCGGCGGCGGTGTGGGCAGCGGCAACCTGGTTCTGGCAGGGCCGACCTGCGGACCCGCCGACGCCAACGGCAACCTGTGCGCCAACGCCGTGGTCATCAGCGGGTACGGCGCATTCCCCGTCACCACCACCGGCGCCTCGACCGACGGGCCCGCCGAAGCCGGCATCTGCAACTTCTTCAATCATCCGCAACTCGATAACGACGTGTGGCGCCGCTGGACCTCCTGCGTCGCTGGCGCCGTCACCTTCAGCACGTGCAACGCGGCCAACTTCGATACCGAGCTGGCGCTCTATGGCGGGACGTGCCCGTCGGCTACGGGTTCCGTGCTTGCCTGCAACGACGACGCCGCCGGCTGCGCCGCGAACTCCTCGAGCATGACCTTCACCGTCGCGGCCAATACCACCTACCTCATCCGAGTGGGCGGCTGGAACGGCGCGAGCGGCACCGCCACGCTCACGCTCTCCGGCCCGGCCTGCCCGCCGCCCGGACCCGCCAACAACGACTGCGCCAATCGCTCGGGCGTCGGCATCGGCAACACGGCGTACACCACCGTCGGTGCCACGACCGATGGCCCGGCGCACGTTGCGTGCGACCAGTCCGGCAGCAACCAGGTCACCAACGATGTGTGGTTCAATCACCCGTCCTCGTGCCCCGGCTCCGTCCGTATCGCGCTGTGCGATGCGAACTTCGACAGCAAACTCGCTGTCTATGACGACGCGGGCTGCACCAACTTCGATGCACGCATCCTGGCGTGCAACGACGACACGGCCGGCTGCGGCGCTACGAACCTGGGCGGGCAAGTCCGCATCGCCTCGAGCATCGGACGCAACTACACCATCCGCGTCGGCGGCTTCAACGGCGCCACCGGCTCGGGCAACATGACCATCACCTATTGCCCCGCCGACTTTGATACCGACGGCACCGTCGCCGTGCCGGACATCTTCGCCTTCCTGTCGGCATGGTTCGCCATGAGCCCCCGGTCCGACCTCGATGGCGTTGGCGGCGTCGGCGTCCCTGACATCTTCGCGTTCCTGAGTCTTTGGTTCGCGGGCGCGGGCGCCTGCGGCTGATCCGTGAGTCCTTTGTAACCCAAGGGCCGGCGCTCCGCAGCGCCGGCCCTTTTTCGTGGACGGGACGTGTGTGTCCCGGCTTGCGTACCGGCTCTACCGTTTCATGCTGAAATCCGGTCGGGCACTTGCCCAATGACTCCAGAGGGCAGGGGCGGGAGGTCCCGATGGGTCAGGGCGTTGCGAGCGCGTGGATGTCCGAGGAAGATGTGCCAACACCGCGGGAGAGGGCCGTTGATCCGAGCGCGACCCCGGACCAGCGGACCTATGCGCTGATCCTGCACCTCTCGCTGATCGCCTCCCACTTCATCCCGTTTGCGCTGGTGCTTGCGCCGCTCGTCATGTGGCAGATGAAGAAGGACGAGTCTCCCTTCCTCGATGACCACGGACGCGAGGTCGTGAACTTTCAACTGAGCCTGCTGCTCTACAGCCTCGGGCTGACGGTGCTGACGGCCCTCACCTGCGTGACGGTGGTGGGGTTCATCCCGCTGTACATCCTCGCGGTGGTCGGGATGGTGATGGGCGCGGTCGCCGCGCACAAGGGCGAGTACTTCAGGTACCCCGCCACCCTTCGGCTCATCTGACTCGTCACGGCTTTGTCGTTCCCGAGATCGTTGTCACGGCCGGGCCTGCCGCCGGAAGCGGCTTTGCAGCCCCATTGCGGGCCGCGCCATTCGTCCCCGGCTTCGTCGCGTGATGATCGTCGAACTCGTCACCCCGGAACAGCGAGCCCAGATACACCCGGCGCACCAGTTCGTTGTTGATCAACTCCCGCGGCGTGCCCTCGGCGAACTTCTTCCCCTCGTCGATGATGTACGCCCGGTCGCACACGCGCAATGTCTGCTGGACATTGTGATCGGTGATCAGGCAGGCGATCCCGTTCCCGGCGAGACGACGGATCTCGGCCTGCAACTCCTCCACGGCGATCGGATCGACGCCGGAGAAAGGCTCATCGAGGAGGATGAGTTTGGGCTCGGTGACCAGCGAGCGGGCGATCTCGAGTTTGCGGCGCTCCCCGCCGGAGCACGTCCGGGCCTGGTGCTTCGCCTTGTGCGACAGGCCGAACTGCTCCAGAAGTTCCGCCGCGCGCCGATGCCGGGCACCGCGGGCCAGCGGCAGCGTCTCGAGGATCGCCAGCAGGTTCTGCTCGCAGGTGAGACGCTGGAAAACGCTGGGCTCCTGCGAGAGATAGCCCATCCCCAGTCGCGCCCGCTGGTACATGGCGAGCGTCGAGATGTCCTTGCCGTCGAAACTCACCTTGCCCGCATCGGGGTCGATCATCCCGATCGTCATGCGGAAGGACGTGGTCTTGCCCGCGCCGTTGCGCCCGAGCAGCCCGACGATCTCGGACTTCTCGACCTGGAACGACACCCCGTTGACGACGGTGCGTCCGGCGTAGGACTTCTTGAGGTTGTGCGCCTGGAGCAGGGCCACGCCGGGAGTGTAGGGGAAGGGGAGCCGGGGAAGGGGAGCGGGGAGAAGAGACCAGGTGGGCCAGGTGCCTTTGGTGGGCCGGCACTTTGGGGACGTGCCGGTCGATGCCGTCAGCTCGCCGCGCCTGCACCATCAGTGGTCACCCGATGTGCTGAGGTTTGAGCCGGCGTGGACGGACGCATCCGGCGGCGCGGAAGTCTTGGACGGCCTTCGCGCCCGCGGACACACGCTGCGCGAACACGACGGCCCGGTGGGAGTCGTGCAACTCATTGTGCGCGACACTGTCTCTGGTGGATGGCACGCGGCGAGCGACCCTCGCAAGGGCGGGAGGCCGGCGGGGCATTGACGGCCTCCGTGGTGAGAACTTGCGCTCGACTACTCCCGCGCTGAGGCCGTGACCTGCACTCCCGTCGCCGGCCGCCGCCGCAGCGCCGGGTTGCCCAGTTGCCCGCACGCGGCCATCGTGTCGCGCCCCTTGGTCCGCCGGCGCTTGGCGTACACGCCCTGCTCACCGAGTTGCAGCATGAACCGGCCGACGGCATCCTCTGTGGGCGCGGGCCAGGGCGAGTTGTCGCGCGGGTTGTAGGGGATCACGTTGACAAGGCCGGGGAGCGCGGGCCGTCCGGCGTACTCACCCCGCCCCAGCACAAAGTCGCCCAGTTGCGCCGCGTGCTCGGGCGCATCGTTCACGCCTGGGATCAGCACATACTCAAGGCAGATCTTCGCCCCGCCATAAATCGGCCAGTTCTCGATCGCCTCGCGCAGGCGGCCCATCGGCATCGCGCGGTTGATGGGCATGATCGCCGACCGCACCTGGTCATTGGGCGCGTTGAGCGACACGGCGAGCGACAGCCGGTGCCAGCCCGGCTGGTGGACCTGCCGGGCCAGGCGTGCGATGCCGTCAACGCGCCCGACCGTCGAGACCGTGACGCGGTTGCGGGCCAGCGCGGGGCCGCGATGGTCGCCCAGAATCGCGATCGCCCCGATGACATTCTCAAGGTTGTCCATCGGCTCGCCCATGCCCATGAACACGACGTTGCCGAGGTTGACGGCCTTGAAGATGTGCCTCGCGGCGAACCACTGCGCGATGATCTCGCGCACCGTCAGGTTCCGCAACAGGCCCATCTGCGCTGTCTGACAGAAGTTGCACCCCATGGCGCAGCCGACCTGCGACGACACGCACAGCGTGTGCGTGCGGATGCCGCGCTTGCCGATCATCGGGATGATGACCGACTCGGTTTCAAGTCCATCGGGCTGGCCTTCGCGCCCGGGCACCTTCAGCGTGAACTTGACGACCTTGCCCTCCGGCGAATCCGACTCCATCACGCGCCCGACCGGCGGGAGCAGGACCGGGCACAGCGGATCGTCAAGCACGCCCGCTCGATAGATGTTCGCGTAGCGTGCGAGCGCGCCGAGCCGCTTACCACTGATTCCCGCGGCAACGCACGCCGCGCCGTACTGCTCGGCGGTCAGGGAAAGCGGGTCGGGGATTCGGGAGGCCTTTGCCTCGGCGGCCGCGATAGATAATTGGGTTGGTTCCACAGGCATCAGAAAAACCACGGCCTTGGATCGAATGGGCTTGCCTTTGGAGCAATCGTAGACGATAATTGGGTCTGAACGGACCCTCGCCGAACTGTCACCCTTGGGTGGCGTGCCCGAAAGGGATAGGCGTGGGTCTCTTCATTTTTGAGGCACTGGCGGCCAGGCACGGGTTGCCAAGTGCCGCGACCCGATCAGCCTCAGATACGTTCGAGAATCGGTCGCTCCAGGCTTCAGAGACCGCGCAACCGCGCCCACGACCATGTCTGCGAGTTGGAGCATCGGGTCCGAGTGCGACGCCTGTGCCAGGACGCGCTTGATCACGTCCGATCCATCGACCCGTCGCGTCCGCTTCTTGCAGTAAGGCGACATGGTCCGACGAAACTCCCGGCTTCCGCAACTGTCAAATACCAGGATGGCCTGTTGCAGGAACGGCCGCGCTGTTTCAAGCAAGAGGTTTACCGCGAGCGAGTACAAACTCTCACCCGGCTGCGCAACAGCGCGGGCGAATGACGACTTGTCGATGACGACAGCGAGGTATCGCCAAGGAAGGGTCGCGGCACAAGCCAGGTACTCCGCCCGAAGGTGCCGATCGCACCGATTGAATCGAAACTCGCCTCGGCGGATCGAGCGCTCCGCCTTGAACGCCTCGACCCCGGCAACGCAGCGGTCCAGATCGGCAGCGGACTGCACGAGCACCGCCGCGAGGACAAAGTGTCGGGAGGTTCCTTCCTTCCGCAGGTTCATGCCCGTGTCGCCGGATTCATCGATGTAGAGTCGCATGTGCGGGATCATAACGAAGGGCGTTCGCTCGCACCGTGAGCCGCAGGACACCGACTCGCCGGGATCCTCTACACTCCCTCATGCGCCTCGCTCTCGCCCAGATCAACCCGACCGTCGGCGATATTGACGCGAATGCCGCGCTCATCGCCGCGGCGGCCGCCCTCGCCCGCGGGGCCGGTGCGGACCTCCTTGTCTGCCCGGAACTCGGCCTCTCGGGCTACCCGCCAATGGACCTCCTGTGGCAGGAGGGTTTCCTTGGCGACTGCGTGGCCGCTGCGAAAACCCTTGGCGAGCAGCACTCCGCCGGCCTGACGCTTGTGTTCGGCGTGCCGCTGGCGGTCTCCGGCGATGGCAACGACCTCTCCCGCGGCATCCACAACTCGCTCCTTGCCTATCGCGACGGCAAGATGGTCGCGTACTACGACAAGCGCCTGCTGCCGACCTACGACGTCTTTGATGAGAACCGCTATTTCGTTCCGGGCAATCGCGCCGTCGTGATCGACGTTCCCTCGCGCGACGGCCCGACGATGCGCGTGGGCTTGTCGATCTGCGAGGACCTGTGGAAGGGCGAGGATGCGGGCTTTGCCCACAGATACATCGACTGTGCCGACCCGGTGGCGGAACTGGTGGGTGCGCAGAAGGACGGCGGCACCGGCGCACAGGTCATCATCAACCCCTCCGCCAGCCCGTTCGTCCTGGGCAAGGGCAGGCGGCACCGCGACATCCTCCGGCGGCACGCGATGCGCCACGGTGTCTTCGTCGCGGGCGTCAACCAGGTCGGCGGGAACGATGAACTGATCTTCGACGGGCACGGCGCGGTGTTTGCCCCCGGCGGCGAACTGATCGGCGCAGCGCCCGGCTTCGAGGAACATCTGCTGGTCGTTGATCTTCCCGGCGACCGCACGCCCATCGCCGACCCCGTACTCGACACCACCGATGAAGAGTCGCTCTACCGCGCGCTGGTCCTGGGTGTGCGCGACTATTGCCGCAAGACCGGCTTTGCGTCCGCGATCATCGGCCTCTCGGGCGGGATCGACTCCGCCGTCGTCGCCGTGATCGCCGCGGCCGCGCTCGGCCCCGCCAACATCACCGGCGTTTCCATGCCGGGCCCGTACTCATCAGAAGGCTCGAAGACCGACGCGGCGGAACTGGCCGCGAGGCTCGGCATCAGGATGCTCACGGTCCCCATTGGCGCGGGCTTCGAGGCCCTGACCGCCACGCTGCGCGCCGGCAGCGGCCCGGTTACCGGCATCGCCGAAGAGAACCTCCAGTCGCGCCTGCGCGGTACAACGCTCATGGCGATCTCCAACCAGTCGGGCGCGATGGTGCTCACCACAGGCAACAAGAGTGAGTTGGCCGTGGGCTACTGCACGCTCTACGGCGACATGAACGGCGGCCTCGCCGTGCTGAGCGATGTCACCAAACTGTGGGTCTATCGCCTCGCCAAGTGGATCAACGCCAACCCACCCCCCCCAAAAAACAAACTCGGCCTTACGCTCCGCGCCGCCGGCGCCACGCTCGGCCCGATCCCGCAGGCCACCATCACCAAGCCGCCCTCCGCCGAACTCCGCCCCGGCCAGACGGATGAGGCAAGCCTCGGCCCGTACGCGCAACTCGACGAGATCATCGAGCGCACGGTCGAAAAACGACAAAGCCCCGAGCGGATCGTGCGCGAGACCGGATTCGACGCCGCGGCGGTGAAAAAGATCGTCCGGCTGATCGACTTGTCGGAGTACAAACGGAAGCAGGCGGCGATCGGGCTGAAGGTGACGGGCGTGGCGTTTGGTGCGGGGAGGCGGTTCCCCAATGCGCAGCGGTATCGACCCGAGCAGGGGCTTTAGGGCTACGCTTGCCTCCCCGGCACCCCCCCACAAGCCGGCCCCACACAGTCAGCGAAAGGAGCCTTGCGTGCACGGGTTGATTTCTCCCCACGGCGGTGTTCTGGTCGATCGGGTCGCTACGGGTTCGCGCCTCGCCGAGTTGAAGAAAGAGGCCCCGGGCCTGAAGCGCCTCACGCTCTCGGCCAAGCAGTCCTGCGACCTCGAGATGATCGGCATCGGCGCGTTCAGCCCGCTCACCGGCTTCATGGGGCAGGCGGACTTTGCCCGCGTCTGCAAGGAGATGAAACTCGCCGGCGGCGACATCTGGCCCATTCCCGTGCTGCTCAGCGTCAAATCTCGCGCCGAGGTTCCCGCCATCAACGAGCGCATCGCGCTCTACGCGCCGAGCGGCACGCTCCAGGCGGTGATGACCGTCAAGGAAGAGTTCAAGCACGACAAGGCGACGGAGATTCCGGCGGTCTTCCGCACCAGCGATGCCGCGCATCCGGGCGTGAAGCAGGTGATGGATGAGGGCGACATCTGCCTGGCCGGACCGGTCGAGGTCGTGCAGGTGTGCGCTGAGCCGGATGGCCCCGAGGCGTTCCTCGAGCACCGCCTGACGCCCGCGCAGACCCGCGCCGAGTTCGCCAAGCGCAACTGGAAGACGGTGTGCGCCTTCCAGACCCGTAACCCGATCCACCGCGCCCACGAGTACCTCTGCAAGGTCGCGCAGGAGATCTGCGACGGCCTGCTCATCCATCCGCTCGTCGGCGAGACGAAGGAGGGCGACATCCCCGCGGCCGTCCGCATGGACTGCTATCGCGTCCTCATCGACAAGTACTTCGTCGGCTCGCGCACGATGCTCAGCGTCATGCCGGCGGCGATGCGCTACGCCGGGCCGCGGGAGGCCGTGCTGCACGCGCTGGTCCGCAAGAACTACGGCTGCACGCACTTCATCGTCGGTCGGGACCACGCGGGCGTGGGCACCTACTACGGGACGTACGATGCGCAGACCATCTTCGACGAACTCGACCCGGCGAACCTGAAGATCGAGCCACTGAAGTTCGAGCACTCGGCGTATAGCAAACTCGCGCAGGGCATGGTGACGAGCAAGAGTTTCCCGAAGATCGAGGGCGACCAGATCGCCCTCAGCGGCACCAAGGTCCGTGAGATGCTCAACGCCGGCCAGCGTCCGCCGGTAGAGTTCACGCGTCCCGAGGTGGCGGATGTGCTGATCCGGTGGGCGCAGGCGACGAAGTGAAGTGCCACTGACCCCTTGGTGGGCCCGCATTGCGTGCCGGCGCTCAACTCAGAACCACCCGATCGGCCGCGGCACGTGCTGCGGTCGATTTTCGTTGGGAGTTGTCTATTCAACGCCCAGGGCACGCTTCAGAAACTCCGCATTGTCAAACCCTCTCCCCTCCGCCGCGTTCTCCGCGAATCGCACGATCACCAGACCCTGATCCGGCAGGACGTACAGCCGCTGCTTTCCCAATCCCGCGGCCATATACACGCGGTGGTTTTTCCCGGATGAGTCCTTGATGAGTCCCTCTGCTTCGGCGCGCAGCGCGCGTGCCCGCACGCGATCGCGCAGGGGCATGTCGGCATCGCTGGTGCTTGTTCCGCCCGTCGCGGCCTCGCCGGGCAGCCACCACGTCAGGCCGTAGCCTCGGTTGGCTTTGCTGGGCTCAAAGCATTGCGCGAGCAGTTCGGGCTTGAGCAGTTGCGTCAGCGTGTCGGCATTCCCATCCGCGGCCTTGCGCACCGCGCCGTTCAAGCGCACGAACTCCCCGAACTTGGCCCACTCCCGCGCCGTCAGGAAGCACCCGCCGGGCAGGTTCGGGTTGCCCTTGGCATCCTTGCCGAAGAAGGCGATGTTGATCTTCAGGGGCTCAAAGATCCTCGCCTGCATGTAGGACATGACGGTCTGCGGGAACTTGGGGTCCGCTTCGTGCCGCGCCTCCAGCTTGCGCTGGAGCAGTTCGCCGAGCGCGAAGAAGTGGCTCGGGCCATAGACAAACCGCTTGCCCGGCTCGTTGATGGCCTCGACGGCGACGGCCGCGGCGAACTTGTCATCAACTGCCTTTTCTCCGTCTCCGCCCGACAGTCTCCTGCCGCGGAGCCGCAGCGCCCCCGCGCTGCCGATGGTGTCCTCGCCGGGGTCGAGCCCGCTGGAGAGGTTGAGCAGCATTCGGATCGTGATCTTGCTCTTGCGTGGGTCATCGCGCCACTCGATGATCGTGTCGCAGGCGAGTTCATCGAGTGTCAGCAGTCCGTTCTGAACGGCGAACATCGCCATCACGCCGGTGAACGACTTGGTGCCGCTGGCAAGCATGTGCGGCTTGCTGGCGCTCCATTCGTGGTCGTATCGCTCGTACACCACCTGGCCCTCGTGCATGATGAGCACGGCGCGGCCGGAGAGCTGGGCGGAATAGTCCGCCGCGGAATCGCCTCGCTTGGCCCACGCGGCGGCGTCAACCGTCGCGGTGGCAGCCGGAACAGACGCGGGTGGGTCATCGTGCGCGCGCATCGCCGCGCACGGTGATGCTCCGATCCAGGCAAATGCCGCGGCCGCGAGCGGGAAGGCCAGGCATGAACGAGAGTGCATCGAGCGCATAGCGGTTGCTCCACTTCCGACAGGAGAACGTCGGCGGGATCGGAACGTTTGCATGAACACGCCGCGGCAGGAGTGCTTCGCGTGTTATTGCACAGTCAGAATGAACCAAACCGGGCAGAGCAGGCCCACCACCCAGCAGCCTGCCGTCCACGCCCAGCGACGTGTTGTCGCCATTCGCCCCAAGCTCCGTCGACTCCGCAGCCAGACCCAGATGCCCAGTCCGCAGGAGATGGTGCCGACCAGGATTGGCAGCAGAAAACCAGCGGGTGGACCCCCGCCGCGCACGAACATGAAGTGGTAGATCGCGTAGGCAATGAGTAACGCGCTGAAACCGAACCCCGAGGCCAGCCCGACCAACCCCGCGATGAACGCTCCGAGCTTCGGCTCGGTCGTCCCCACTGCGAGCACCAGGTGCCGCCCGCACTCCGGGCATCTGTCCGTCGCCAGGGCGCGAAGGTTGTAGCCGCACACGGGGCAGCACGCGTCGCGATCCAGCAGGAAGTTGGCGAGGACCTCCCGGTCGGGCGATCGCGCCGGAGCAACCGGCACCCGTTCGGTTGACCGGCATGCAAAGGCTTCCACGCTCATACATCTCGCTTTTCGTGATGCTCGCGCGGGCGATTACCCCGCACGCTCGGCCAACGTCCGCGCCAGCCAGAACACCAGCACATAACTCGCAGCGCCCAGCGCGATCATCCCCACCACGATCTGCGCGGCCATCAGCAGCACCTGTTTCCAGTAGCGTTCCATGTCCGGCAGGCGCACGGCCTTGTACGTCATCGCCACGAACAACGCCATGGGGATGAGCAGCAGGAACCACCACTCGTGCAGCGCGATGGGGTCGATCAGGGGCCGGTATCGCGGGAGGGGCGGGGGCTGCGCACCCTGTTGTGCCGCGAGCGCCGCCGCGATCAGGTTGACGCTCGCACCGATCATGCTCATGCGGGTGCCCCTGCTTCGCGCCGGCGGCTGAACGCCGCATCGATGATGCAGATCAGGTTCATCATCCCCGCGATCGTGCAGAACAGCGTGCCGAGTTCGTTCATCCGGCTCAGACTCTTGACGTTGGGCGGGTCGGCAGGCGTCATGGTCGTCCCGTTGAGCGGTGTAGTCCCGCTCAGTCGAGCGGTAGATTTCCCGGTGACCGGATCGACCTGCGTGACAATTGACGCCCCTGTTTGAGGGTCGCGCGTCTCATTCGGATAGGCGCTCCGCACCCCGGTCGCGGCGACTCGCACCTTGAAATGATTCTGGTGGAGGTAATCAACCCCAAAGGCGATCGGGCCGACCAAGGCTTGCCCCAGGAACCACGGGAAATCCTCGCGGCGGTCCACCGAATCGATCCCACCGATCACCAGCCCCGAAACGAACATCGCCAGGACGCCGGTGGCGATCAACCGGGCCCGCCGGCGATACCCCAAGGACCAGTGACCCAGCCCGGGAAGCAGGATGGCCAGAAGTCCGGCGACCGGCTGCAGAAAAACATGGCGGCTGGTTGTTCCGCTAGGGTTTGGAGGCATCGTGAGACTCGGGACGCAAACCATCGGCCATCGGCCAGCCGGGGAGGGTAGGAATCGGATGCCCGGTGCTTGCAGGAGCGGGCCTTCCTGCCACTGATTGGGAAATTATGTGGACGGTTGACACGGCGGGAAGGGCGAGTAGTGTACCGCCTTTCATGGGCGACCTGATGGTCGGGCCGCCGCGAACTTGACGGGATCGATGGACGGTTCATGGCGGTGCGATCGAGTTTTCAAAATACCCGGCGTCCCATTCGGCACGCCCGGCCATGCACGCAACCATGCGAGGGGTGAATTATGCCAAACGCAATCCTTGATGAAGTGACTTTGGAAACCCGTCCCCTGTGGGCATTGCCCGCGTGGACACCGCTGATGGACGATGGGAAGAAGTCCATCGATGGGGACGAGGAGGAAGAGGACCTCGACGGCGACGGCCCCGATGGGGACGAGGAGGAGATTAAGGATGATGACGAGTTTGAGGATGATGACGACGCGCTTGGCGACGAAGACGCCGCGGATGACGATTTGGATGGCGGCGCGGACGACGATGATGACGATGAGTTCTAAGGCCGCCCCGTCTCCCTTCCTCCGCACGGAGGCTTGAAGACCGTTCTGTGTCGCGGGCGGCCCACAAGGGTCGCTCGCGCTGTTTTTGCAGCGCGGGCCCGGAGCAAGCCCGCCATGCCGTCGAAGAAAAACAATCCGCCCACAGTCCTCCCTGCCCACGCGGCCGAGTTCGACACCGATGACGCGGACACGGCTCTCCCGCCCGCGAGCCATCGCTTCGACCCCACGATGTCAAGGAACAGGTCCGGTGCTGTTCCGACAAACCTGGGCGTGGACCGGCGGCTCGGCCTGGATCGGCGCGAGATCCAGGCCCGCATCGACGCGGGCGAGATCGAGGAGGGCGAGCGCGGCACGGGCCTGGAGCGCCGCCGCGGCCCGGGCCGCCGACGCACCGACTTCACCAAGTCCGCCGAAGAGGGCGAGATGAACCGGGAGCAGTTCCTGTTCCTGATGGCCATCGACGCCTTCAAGAAGTCCAACGAGGTCATGTACCCGACGTGGACGGACATCCTGGAGGTTGTCCGTTTGCTGGGGTACCGCAAGACGATGGAGAGCGAGTTGAACATCCGCGGCGCTGAGGACTTCCGCGAGATGCCCGATGCGCTCTCGGGCGTGCGAGCCAAGCCCGGCCATCCCGAAGAGTTCCGCGATGTGGCATGAAAAAGGCCCCCGCCGGGTGACGGGGGCCTTCTGGGTCTCTGAATCGTTCTGATCGGGCGATCAGGTCACGGGCAGGGGCCTGTGCCCTCGGCGAACCACTCGGAGAGGAAGGCGAAGATCGCCGGGACGCCGTTGGTGCCGCCGTAGTTGCGGGCCACCGGGTCGTTGGCGAACCAGTCCGACAGGAAGCAGAAGATGTCGGGCACGCCGACAACGCCGTCCTGGCACCAGTCGGCATCGCAGAACGCCGGGCCGCACACCCCGATGTTCAGCCGCACCGGCGCGTCGACCGGGTGACCGCCAAACTTGGACACGCGGATCCGGTACACCGTGCCCTGCGTGACGTTCACGGTCACGACCGAGTCGCGGATGATGTTGGCATCCGCCGCGCAGCCGAAACTGTCATCGTTGCAGGCGATCTCCGTCAAGGATCCGCAGATGCCGGTATGCACGGACAAGACCGTGTCCACGCCCGCGTCCAGACCGAGGAACCCGTCGTGCGTGCCGCACGTCGAGAACGTGACGGGCTGGTTGCAGGTGCCCGTGAACACGAACCAGATATCCGGGTTCGTCGCCGAAGCGCCGCAGGTGGCGCTGCCGTCGTTGGTCGCGCCGCAGAGCGTCCCCACGAACGACCCGTTGGCCGTCACCGTTGTCGCCGAAGCGCACGCGTTGTTCGCCGGAGCGGACGCGGCGACGGCGATGTTGAGCGTGCCCGTGCCGGACTGGCTGTTGAAGCCGCCGACACGCAGCAGGTAGGTCGTTCCGGCGGAGGCGGTGAACATCACGCGCGAGCGCAGGCCGGTTGTCCCGCACGCATCATCGTTGCAGGCGATCGCGGTCTGGTCACCGAAGGGACAGGTTGTGTAGACGGCAAGTTTGGTGTCGTAGTCTGCAACGCAGGTATCGATCGTTGCCTGGCCGCCGCAGCCCGCCGTCCATGAGTACCACACATCGCGCGGGATGTTGCCCGAGTCATTGGCGCACAGGGCGCTGATGAAGCCGTCGCTGCACGCGCCGCGGGTGCTGAAGGGGGTTGCTCCCGCGTTCACGGTCTGGGCCGTGAAGCATGTGTCGTTGGACGGGGTCGGGCACGCGAGATTCGTGATTGTCAGCGTGCCGGTGCCCTGGGCGCTGTTGTATCCGCCGACGCGGAAGTAGTAGTCGTTGTCCGCGAGGGCCGCGAACTCGACCTGCGAGGACACCCCGCAGAAGTCGTCGTTGCAGGCGAGGGTTGCCCCGGGGCCGCCGGGGCAGTTCGCGTAAACGGCCAGTTTGGTGTCGTACGAACTGCCGCACAGCGAGACCCGGACGTTGCCGGTGCACGGCGCGATGTACCTGAACCACACGTCGCTTCCGACATCCTGGTAGCCGAACGCATCGCACGCGGCTGCCTCGATCGGGCCGTCCGTGGTCGCGCCCGCGGTTGAGAACGCCGTGGGCGAGCAGTGCGCGATGAGGGTCGCCGCGCCGCAGGCGTTGTTGGACGGCGCGGGGCAGCCGGTCATCGACAGGGACATCAGGCCGTCGCCGTTCGCGCCGTTCCAGCCACCCACGCGGATCAGATAGGCCGTGTTGAACGTGACCGGGATAGAGACGAAACTCTGGCGGGGGGGGCTGCCGCCACACACCGCGCTGTCGTCGCTGCACGCTGCCTCGGTGAACGACCCGCAGAACCCGGTGTACACAAGCAGCACCGTGTCAAAGTTGGAGCCGCAGGTATCCACCGTCATCGTGCCGTTGCAGGGCGCAACGAACCTGTACCACACGTCCTCCTGGATGGCGTTGCCCGTTCCGCACGTTGTCGGTGTCGGGCCGTCCGTCGTCGCGTTGTTGTTCGTGAACCCGAATGTCCCCGGCCCGATGGTGATCGCGTCCCCGCAGTTGTCGTTGGGTGCCCCGGTGCCGGGGGTGCTGGTCGTGAGACAACCGCGCGTGGCGCGGTAGGCGTTGATCTGTCCGACGGTGTCCTGGTTGTTGCTGAACGTGAACCGGTTGATGCTCGTGATATTCGGGTTCATCGTCGAGGCCGGGCCGGAGCAGGTGCAATGCACCGCGTCCCACAGATGGCCCAGTTCGTGCGCGCTCAGGTCCGTTGCGCTCATGAAGTTGCCGTTATAGTCAGACTGCGACAGGCAGTTCGAGTCGCCGTCCAGGCAGATCGAGCCGATCTGGTTGGCCCGGCCGATGGTGCTGCTGTCGATGTCCCGCGCGGTGAACAGTTGCACCACATCCGAGGTTCCGGGACGGTTCGCGCTGCTCCACTCCGCCTCGATCTGTGCGTTGAGCACCGCCGGGTCCGTCACCGTGTACGGGTCCGCGGCCGTCGTCCGCACGATCATCGTGCCCAGGTTGTGCGTGATGTTCACCTCACGCTCGTACTGCAGGTTCATCGTGTTGGTGACGACCGAGATCCGCGCGACTACGGCGCTTGTCCCGCCGTACGACTGGTAGAACTCGAAGTCCGCGTCCGTGTCCATCACCGCCGTCCACAGCGTCGCGCCGCGGACCGACCCATCGGCCGGGGGCTCATGCCCCTCATCATCAGGGTTGTGCTCGTCGAGTTCCGGCCCGCCGCACCGCCACTGCTGGCCCATCGCCAGGTCCGCACGCGTGTAGAGCGCGTGCAGCCCCGCGGGCGCGCCCGGGACACGGGCCGACACCGGCTCGATCCAGAACTCGCGCTCCTCATCAAGAATGATCCTCGCGGCCAGTCCGTCGCCCATCACGCCGCCCGCCACGATGCTCCCGGCAAGCCCGCGGGCCTCGCCGCGAAGCGTGTTCTCGATCGGGGACTTCACCTGGTGGGACAGGCCGTCATCGCGCTGCTCGAAGACCGCGAACCGGTCCGAACGCACCGAGTGCGGACGCAGGTCGATCGCAGTGTGTACGCCCTCAAGCCGGAGGGTGACGCTCAGCGGCAGACCGGGCGTGAAGTCCATCGGCAGGATCAGCAACTCGCACTGCTCGACGTGGATGAGGGCGAGCACCGCATCGCGGATATCCGCCCCGACCGCGGCGGGCATGGCCTCGGGCGGGAGCGGCGCGGGCGCTGCAACCTTCTCAGGCATCGCGGGCAGGCCCTGGCCGCTCGCCGTCCCGCACGCCAGCAGCACCGCCGCGCCTGTCGCGCAGAAGGCCACGGATCTCAGACATTGACGCACAACAGACTTTGACATGACACATCTCCTCCTGATTTCGCGGATGGCAACACAGCCGCCCATCCGCGCCCTTCCCGCGCCCCGGATCACAGGCCCCGGCGGCCCGCTGGCCGCAGCCTAACGCAAACGCGTGGGTGCTGCGCATCGAGCGCAGGAAAGCGCTCAACCCGGCCAAGGGCTTCGCGGTTTTATCCCCTCCGCGGGGGAGTTCTATTGAAGATGAAGCGATTTCATCTACGGGCAGCCCACGAACCACGCGCTCAGGAACGCGAAGATGTCGGCGACGTTCGTCACGCCGCCGCGGGTGTAAACCCGCGCCAGGTCCCGACCATCCGCCACTTCTCGTCGCCCCCCCATGCAAAGTGGTAGGTGGGGTCGCTTCCGTCGGTCGTGCCGTTGCCGGTGGCGTCGTAGTGCCAGGTGATCCGCTGGTTCAGGCCGTTGTAGCGGTATTCTGCCAGCAGGGTCTTGTTCTGGCGGTTGACTGTCACCAGCCTGCCGAAGGCGTCCCAGACGTACTTGTAGCCGCCGGTGCCCCCCTCATCGGTGAGGTCGCCGCGGAGGTTG
>CAYMWG010000019.1:0-20549 GCA_964393765.1 uncultured Phycisphaeraceae bacterium | reverse complement strand
ACATCGGCCCAGCAGCGGGTCAAGTAGAGGCAGATTTCGCACCCGCGGCTCGGGCTCAGCCGTGCTCGAAGATCGTCTGCGTGCGGATGACCAGGCCGGATGCAGCGAGAAGATGGTACGACTGGGCGTGAACTTCTTTGGTCAGTCGCTGCACATCCACCATGGAGAGATTGCGTCCGAAGCCGCCCGACTTTGAGTGGCTGCCCAGGCCGTTGTAACCGGTGTGGCCGTTGTGCCCATTGTGACCGCTGTGGGAGGAGGTGCGGTCCGACCAGCAGTGGATCAGCGCGCCTGTCTCCTGGGCAAACTGCGTCATCTCTTCGTACGTCGCTTGGAAGAGGCTATCGGAGAGTTGCTCGGTCTGGACCGAGGTGATGTACTTGACCTTGTCGGGGAAGAATGAATGCTCGAACTCGTGTTCGCCCGCGCACTGAAACCCGGTGACCGCGCCCTCGACCGGCAGGGAACCCTCCTGATCCGTAAGCAACTCGCAGGCGCATAGGTTGGAATGCTGAAAGCGAAGCAAATGGGATCCCGGCATGATCCAAGCCTCGATCTCGTAGGCCCCATGAACCAATTGGCGGCGGCCCTTCAAGGGAAACAGTTCCGGATGAAGCGCCTTCCGGTACAGATAGACCTGGTAGGTTTGGAGACCGTTCGGCTTGGTCGGAAGGTTCATTCGAGGATTCCGTACGACTGCACCGATGCAAGATTGTTATCGACCCGTACCCGAAAAAGTACGTTCGGCTGAAACGTGCTGAGCCGAATCGATTTCATCTTCTCTTCACCGAACAGGGCGCCATTGTTTCAGGAAACTGGTCCAACAGCAAGGGCAATGTTGCAACAAATATCCACAATCTGTTATGCGCGGGCGTGGGTACCCACAATAAGCAGTGGGTTGTCTGAACGTGGGGCATAGTAAAAAGGGTAATCCCTGTTCCTTCGAAAGTAAAGTTGGGTAGGCTATGACTATATCAGGGCAGATAAAGCAGGCGAGCAGATTCTTGTGGCCAAGGCTGGCCAATCGTCTCGCACGAACCTCAGCGGACCTTTACAAAGCGCGGCAGCCCGCGAATGCCTCGCCCGAGGATCATTTCGTTTCACAGTTGTCCGACCACGATCGTGTCATAGCCCATGCGGCCGCAACGGCATTCCTCGACTCCATCCGGACGAAATCCCTAAAGGACTCTGCGTTCGTCGTGCTCGCCGCCGTTGTGAACGGGTACTCGCGACGCAGTTGTCCGGAGATTGCCGACGCACTGATTCTCCTCCGAGGCAGCCTCCAGTGGCACGCGGTCAGGCCCAATCCCCTCGCCTCGATTGTGGCTGACAGCGGGCATCCGATTCACTTGGTAGTCCGCGGCCGAATACGCAGGGGAGCGGTGGGGGATGATGTTGCGCTGCTGTGGCGGGTAATGATCGAAACAGCCTGGGCTTCCGCGTGCGCGGAGAGATTGCGATCGCGACTGACCCAGGGGGAGATTGCTTGGTTGCGGAAGTTTTCGCACTTGGCGGAGAACCCCCGGCGTGCGCTCTGCACCGGTGTTGTCGCGCCAGATGCCAACGGAATCGGCGCGCTGCGGGATGCGCTCCGAACCGTCGACATGGACGCGCTCAAGGCTCTCGCGCAGAGTAATGAGGCAAGTGTGGCCGCCGCGGCACTTCGAGCACTTGACCTGCGGAGCCCGCGCCGTCATCTCGCGACTCATTTGTAAAGATCGCGCAAAGACGACGGAGTTGGACTCCGTCCAGCACCGACTTCGGAGAGAATGGCCCCCGGCTAGGTCATATCCGCGCCGGGAGACTCACTGATGCTGGAAATCCTTGTCGAAGATCACGGACCGGTGGATGGCCCGCTCATCACGCTCCGCGGCGATGCAAACCTCGCGGAAGTTGACCGCCTGCAACTGGAACTGCGGAAAGCCGTCTCTTCGCATCCTCGGCGGGTAATCATTGACCTATCAGCCGTCACGTTCATGGCGAGCCTTGCACTGGGCACGCTTGTCGAGTTCACCTCGGGCGTGAAGACGCGAGCGGGCCGCGTGTCGATCGCCGGCGCGAGCGGGATGCTTCTCGACGCCATCATGCGGGCCCGGCTCAACGCATTGTTCGTGATGTGCGACACGGTCCAGGACGCCGCAACGCGGCTGCGGGAACTCGTCCCCGTAACGCCCGCGCCCGTAACCGGCATCGCTCAGCGCGACTGAGACATCGCGGCGGCCCCGCACAGTTTGTACAGCATTCTTGCGCCGACATTGGCATCCCACTCAGGCTCGCGAGTGTCAACGCCGGGGCACACCTCGCTCAGGTCAAAGCCGACAATGCGTCGGCCCGAGCGCGCGAGCAACTCGAGCAGCACGCAGGCGCGATTGTACGAGAGTCCTCCGGGGACGGGGGTGCCCGAATGCGGGCACAGCGCGGGGTCCAGGCCATCGATATCAAAACTCACCCAAACATGCTGAGGCAACGGCTTGATCGCCGCGAGGCAGAGCGCCTCGAACTTCTCGCCCGCGTCCATCTTGCGCGACCAGTCCAGGTCGAAGCGCGTCCGAACACGTCCCTTGGATGCGCGGGATGCGTCCATCTCGCCTTGTCCGTAGTCGCGGATGCCCACCTGCACCAGTTTGGTCACGCCGGGCAGGAGCCACAAGACGTTGTGCATAATCGAGGCGTGCGACCACGCAAAGCCCTCGTAGGCCTCACGCAGGTCCATGTGCGCATCCACTTGCAGGATTCCGAGGCCGCGACTCCCGCGCATCTTCGCAACGTGGTCAGAGGCAGCCCAAATCGCCCCGAACGGCGTCGAGTGATCCCCGCCTACGAGCCCAGGTACGCGGCCCTCGCCAAGTGCCACGGCCGCCCGGTCGTAGGTGTGCTCCGCGACTTCGAAGCACGCGTCATTGATAATCCGGATCGCCCGCCGGTCACGCGGCCCAGCGCCCCCTCGCGAGATGATCGGGATCGCGAGTTTCCGCGCGCGGCGCGACAGCGCCGCGATGCGCGACGGGATGGGCTCCATGAAAATACCGCGCTCAAACGGGCGTCCGAACTGGTGGTCGAGAAGATCAACCTGCGAGGAAGCATCGAGGATCGCGAGTGGCCCCGCGGAAGTCCCACCGCCATAGGAAGTGGTTGCATCGAACGGAACCGGGATCAGCACGATCCCCGCGTCCTTCCGCTTGAAGGGAAGTCCGAAGATTCCTGTTCCGGGCTGCGCTGCCGCGTCTGGGTCGAAGTGCATGGGGCGGAGTGTATCTGACATCCGCGAGCGGATAGTCATGTCAGCGCGACGCGTGCAGCGCAGGGACCGTTTGAGGCCGACCGGCGCTCGCCAGCGCTCCAGCCCATTCAACGAGTGTCCGGGCCACCCCATCGAGGGCTGAAGTCGCGGGCTCGATGTCCGGGAACCACGCCCGGTCCCACTCGTACACCAGCGGGCCGTCAAAGCCCGCGCCAGCGAGAGCCCCGACAAACTCCCGGCACGGAACGGTGCCCGTGCCCAGACGGACGGGCCGTCCGTCGCGCAGGTCCTTGATCCGGGCTAGCCACAGGCGGGAGCCGAGCGTCGCAACCGCGCCGACGGGTTCGTCGCCGGCGGCCACGCCGGTCGCGATCGAATACGATGCCCCGAGCAGCGGATGACTTGTCCGCTCGATGAGATCGCGCAGAGCGGTAGCGCTCTCGAACGAGCCGCCATTCTCGACCACGATCTTGGTGCCCGTCTTGTCGGCGTGGTCACAGACTTTTCGCAAGCGATCCACGATCCGGGCCGTGCCGGCGGGTGCGCTCTCGCGTGCTGCGATCTCAAAGCCGAACACGCGGACGTACGGGCATCCGAGCGCGACTGCCAGATCGACGGCCGATCGCGCCTCGCGAACGCTGCGCTCTGTATCGCTGAGCACATGCCCCAGAACCGGCGGGAAGATGGTGGCATCGAAGCGGCAGGAGGTCGCCAGGCCGAGAATCTCGATGCCGCACTGCCGAAACAGGTTCCGCGTCTTTGCCTCGCTGCTCAGCGCCGGATCGCACGCAAACCGGCGCGAATCGGTGCCGAAGGTGCGCAGTTCCACGGCCTCGAAGCCGAACTGCTCCACATATTCCGCAACCTCTCGGATGACGGCCTCGGGACAGGCAACGGTGCTGAGTGTGGGCTTGAGCATGCGAAAGGGATCCGGAAAGCAAGGTGGGAAGCAACTGCTGGCGATGGTAACGGGTGCGACCGTCGCCCTCAACCGCTGTCTGCCCGGATGTTCGGAAAGACCTGGTGGATGAATCTTCCGTATAACCGGCACGCTCAGCATACTCCGCGGCGGAGAACTCGACACCGCGAGTCGGTGGTGCCGAGCGACAAACTGTAACGCACAGTTGCAAGGAATGTCCCCCCGTCAAAGAACGATCCGTTCCGTTTTCATCGTGTTCGCCTCGGCGCATTTGTCGGCGTGCTCAACGGCCGAACGCCGGGGATTTGACGCGTCGGGCTCATCGGTTGCGCCGGAGCACGGGAACGGAAATGTTCTGATTGCTTCGCCCCAAACACATCGGCAAAGGGTGGCGTTAGCGTTTCGACCCCAGGCGCTTCGAGAGGTGCGGGCGGTGGCTGCTGTACGCGGAGGGAGCAACGACTAAGGGACAGCCGTCGGTCCCGCGCACGGCAGCACGACGCAGAAATCCGATCCCCTGCCCGGTTCCGACCAGACGTCGATCCTCCCCCCGTGCGCTTCGATGAGCCGCCGAGCAGTCGGCAGCCCAAGGCCCGACCCTCCAGCGCGCGTCGTGAAGTAGGGCGTGAAGATGTTCGCGAGCGTTTCCGGCGGGATGCCCGGACCGGTATCGGTGATGTGGATATGCACGGTTGGTTGGCCGTCGGCCTCCCGATGGGTCTTGACGGCCAGCATCAACTCTCGCGGTCGAGGAACAGCCTTCACGCCCGAAGAGGCCATCGCCTGCGTGGCGTTGAGCATGAGGTTCAGCAGCGCCTGCTTCACGAGTTTGGCATCAATCCTCGCAATGGGGGCTGGGACAATGGGGCCGCGCGCGGCGTCCAACCGCAATCGCACTCCGTGACGCTCCGCCTCGGGCATGAAAAAATCGGCGAGTTCTGAGACTGTCTCGCCAAGGTCTGTCGGAGCGGGGTCGGGGCGCACCTGCCCGGCGTACTGAAGAAAGTCCTGCAGGATGCCCCCGAGCCGATCCGTCTCGCGCCGCAGCGAGTTGATGCGATTGACAAGGGGCGCGCGGTCCGCGGGGTCGATCGGGAGGTCCTGGATCCCTTCCAGAAGGAGTTGCGCGTTGAGTCCCACGGTCGAAAGCGGGTTCTTGATCTCGTGCGCAAGCCCGCTGGTCATCGCACCTATCTCCGCCATGCGCTCGGCCGACCGTGCCCGGCGTTCCGCCGCCCGCACGCGCCGCGTGTTCCGGCGCAGAAGGAACCAGACTGCCGCGGAGGCGACAAGGATGCCGGACCCGAATCCGATGAGGAGCCCTTGAAGCACAATGATCCTTGTTTGCGGATCTCCCGCGTTGCCTGGCTCCGGCCCGCGGCCTTGGCCGCGTTCGCCGTCCCGGCCATTGAAGATACCGTACCATTCGGCCATGCCGTCAAAGAAGTTGCCAAGCGCCCGGGCGACGGGCCTGATCATTGCCGGTGCCGCAGCCCTGATCATTGCCGGTGTGACGCTTGTCATCGCCGTGAGCAACCGCTCCGATTCGAGGCCCGTGCCGGCCACGGCCACGGGCGATGTTACGGACATTGACCTGAGCACGCTCGACGCGGGCTCAGGCACCGATTCCGCGCTTGGTGCCCTCGACCAGGGGCGCGTGCAGTTCGTCGACCGCGACGATCCGAGCCGCGTGGAGGCCGAACTCGTCTACCGGCGGATCAACCCGATCGGCGGCGGGTTCTACGAACTTACGCAGCCACAGGCGTGGATATACATGCAGGATGGCCGGGCGTTGTTCATTCGCGCCGATGACGGCCGTGTGAAGATGCCGAACCGGACCAAGAGTCCTGAGTCGGGCGAGTTCGTGGGCGATGTTGTGGTGCTGCTGTTCCCGGCGCGTGCGGGCCAAGAGGCTCGCCGGCCGCGCGACGCCATGATCGATGCGCCCGGGCTGGTTGCGCGGTCGAGCAAGATCCGCTTCGACACACAGTTGCTGGAGTTTGCTTCGGATGATCGCGTCACGATCGCGACGCCCGGTGTGCGCTTCGAGGGGACAGGCGTGCTGGTCCGTGGCAACCAGGTGCTCGACCGCGTCGAGTATCTGCGGGTTTCGCGGGACGGGGTGATCCGCTACCGCATGGATGCTCCCGAAGCGGGCGGCGGCTGGAGGGTGGCCTCCGCCGGTGACCTTGTCCCGACTGGGACTCCAGAGCCCTGGCAGGCCGGCTGGGAGGTCGCGGATGCACCGGATGACGGTGCGATCGCGGTCTCGATCGGTGCAACTCCGGTCGTTGTTGCCGTTCCGACAGAACCTGCCGGTGACGAGGGTGATGCGTTCGCCGAAACGAGCAACGAGCAGGCTGCGGGCAACCCGGTCGATCCGCCAGTCTTGCCAATTGCGGGCCCGACCGCAGGATCGGCGATTGCGAGGAACGCTGAACCGGTGCCCGCGTTGCGAACGCCCGTCGCGCCGACCATCGCAGCCAAAGAAGACCTTTACGAAGCCGTGTTCGCGAACGCGGTACGCGTCACGCAACGTCAACGGACATTGTCCGCGGACACGCTGCTCGTGTGGCTGCGAACGCTCGACAACAAGTTAGCGGAGCGTGCATTCGGTTCGATGGGCGCTCCCGCGAGCAGTCGGATGCCGGCGGTTGATGTCGCGCCAACTCGGTTCGCAGGAGCCGTGAGCATGAGTGCGCTGGCGGCGATCCCGGTCGCGGTGCTCGGAACAACGACTGCCGCGTGGCCGCCGGACCTCTTCGCCGATAGCGAGGACGACCTCATCCTGACATGGGAAGGCCCGCTGTCGCTCAAGCCGCTCGCGGGAGCAGTGCCGCGACAACTGTTGGGCGGGAATGACCTGGCCCTGCGTTTCTCATCCGCCGCCGAGGGGGGCGAGGCGTTTGTGAAACTGTCGGACGGCGAGATCGGTGCCAGGGGAGGGTGCGAGGAACTTGAGTATCTCGCGACGCTGCGCGACATGACCCTGCGTTCAGGTCCTGGCTCAGCGCGGGTGTGGCTCGCGGCCCCCGAGGCGGGTTGCCTCGCGGGCGACCTTCTGCGTGTGAACCTCGGCACCGGCGTGGCGGACATGCCCGGCCCGGGCCTGCTGGCGACACTCGTGCCCGATCTCAACCAGACGGCGATGCTCGAGGGTGCCGACACCGGCGGGTTGCCCGCGTGGCTGGCGAGCGAGCAGTCTGAGTTCTTTTCCCGGCGCATCGACTGGCAGCACAAGGCCGACTTTCAGTTTCGGACGAGCCGTGGCGAAATCCGCGATGCGCTGGAATGGGCGGAGTTCCGCGGCAGGACTTTCGCCACGGATTACCGCTCCTCGCTTGCGGGCGAGTTGATGCGTGTGGACTTTGTTGAGACCGGTGAGCAAAGCACGCTTCTGAGCAAGTTACTCGTTGAGGGAAATGCCGTGGCGCTGGCGGAGGCTTGGCGTCAACCCGAAGGCATTGAGGTGGACGTCAGTGGGGGGGGGCTTGGGAACGGTGTGCTGCGAGCGGCATCGCTGGAAGTCAAGTTTGAACCCTCGGTCGCGCCAGGGGGAGATGTCGAGCCACACTACATGCTTGCGCAGGGTGGAGCGCTCGTTGGCAAAGACGATGCCCGCATGTCCGCGCCGAGCATCGAAGCATCGCTCCAGCGAGAGGATCGGGGCGAGATCGTTGTCACGGACTTTGAGGCCCGCGGCTCGGGCGAAGCGTTTGCGCGGTTCGATCGGGGCGATGGCGTGTGGGCGAGCGGGCAGCGGATCAAGGGGCACGCGCAGCGGCAGACTGCGTCAGTCACTGGCCCGCGGGTGCAGGTCGCGCGCGGGGCATCTGTCATCGATTCAACCATTGTCGAACTCAACGGCCTCGCGGGCACCATGGACGTCTACGCACCCGGCACCTTCACGCATGAGCAGCCGACCAACGCGGCTTCCGGGCCCGGTTCCGGGACCGTGCGTGTGACCGCCAACTGGACCGATTCCATGACGTTCGATGATCCCTCGGGCGTACTGGAATGCCGCGGCCAGACGCAGGTCATCAGAGAAGAGCCGTTGACAACGGACACCGTCCGCGCAGAGCGCATCCGACTCGACCTGTCTCCCGCGCACGCGGATACCGAGATTGCGGACGCGACGGCGGATGCCACTACGAGTAGTGGGAACGCTCCTGACATCGGGGCACCGAGCGCGGACGAACGGCGGGTGGAGCGGGCCACTGCCTTTGGATCCATCCTCGAGCGGCCCGATGGCAAGCCCGCGACGGTCGAGAGCCGCGGCTACTCACCGTCAGCATCCGGCGGCGGGGCACGCACGCTCGAAACCATCAGTTACATCGAATCCGCGCAACTCGTGGCCGATGACGTGAAGGCCACCGTGGAAACCCCGCTCCCGGGTCGCGCGGTGATCTTCGATCAGCGGGCGCCCGATGCGACCTCCGAGAGCGACCAGCAGGGTGCGCCCGCGGGCCCGATCGCCGCCTCGCCTCGCGGCACATCGAGTTTCAGGTGGGAAGGCTCGATGGTGTTCGCCCGTGACACCGGCGTGCTGGAACTGCTGCGCAAGATCGAGGTCATCCACAAGCCGCTCGATGAGCGACCGCTCACGCGCATGACCAGCGAACGGCTCGTCGCAACGCTCAAACTTGCGGGCGAGTCCGGGAAGGCCCGGTTTGTCGCGGCCGAAGCCACCGGCTCGGTCTATGTCGAATCCGGACCGCAGCGGCTGATGGGCGAGCGTGTGCTGTACGACGCCCAGAACGGAACCGCTATTGCCAGCGCGGCCGAGGGGGGAGCAGGGGTGGGCACGGTCACGCTCTTCGACGATCGGCGTGCGACACCCTTCACCGCCCGACGCCTGCGGTGGGACTTGGCGAAGGATCAGATCGAGATTCTCGAACCAGCGCCGATCATCGCCCCGCGCTGAATGGGGGAAGGAGTTTCAGCGGGGAGGCGCGGAGAACAACCATCAAGCCGCTTACCGCCGACCACACAACTTGCCAAAAAGGCATCTCGGAGGAGTCGGTGGTCAGGCTTCGACATCCAACGAGTGACCTCTCCGCGTCCTCTGCGTCTCGGCGGTGAATCTTGTTTCGTATCACGCCGCATCACGCCGATGTGCGATCCACAATGCGGTACTGCTCCCGCTCGCCACGACCCCGCAGCGGGTAATCCTTTCGGAGCGGGTGGGCCGGATACTCCTCCCAGGTCAGGATGCGGCGCAGGTCCGGGTGGTTGTGGAATCGTATACCGAACATGTCGAACACCTCGCGTTCGGGCCACTCGGCCCCGAGCCAGAGGTCCGCGACGCTGTCCACGAACAGGGCGGGGTCTTCGAGCGTGCCGTCCGTCGGGAGCGACGGGTCCAGATACACCTTGACGAACAACCGGTCATCATGGCCGTGCGAGAGCAGGTTGTACACCACGGCGAAGCGGCCCAGCGACTTGGCGGGGTAACCCAGATAGTCGATGCCGAAGACATCCGAGAGAAAGTTGTACGCGCAGTTCGCATCGTCGCGCAGGTAGGCCATGACCGTGTGCAGGTCCGGCGCATCGACGATGAGCGTGCTCTGGCCGCGGAACTCGGTCGCCCGGAACCGCAGCGAGGGGAACTGCACTCTGACCCGCCCGAAGACCGGGTGATCGAGCGTCGGCTTTGCTTCTGCGTTCACGCCGGGTTCCTTTTAGGTGGGCCGGGATCTCCGAGACCGACATTCTTCCCTGTCATTCGGGCGCAGTGTAGGTTGGACTATCGCTCTTGAGCATCGCCACGGGAAGCCCCAGGTCGGCACACCGGTCGATCACCGATCCAAGCAGGGCCGGATCGAGCAGGCCGGCATCCAGAGAGCACGGCCTGACCCCCGTGCCTTCGAGTTCAAAGTTGCAGACCATCACGAACGCGACCGCGGCCCGCAGGTCCGGGTGTTCCAGCGAATCGACCAGGCGCGCATACAGGTCTGCGAGCCCGCTCGATCCCGACATCGCCGGCGTGACCATCGACACAGGGTCATACGCGACCCGCACCCCCGCCGCGTTCCATTGCCTGGCGAACCGAATGGCTGAAGGCGCATCGGAGATGATGTGCGCGGCGTGCGTGCGGATGAGCAGCGATGCACCCAGTCCCGCGTCGGCCCATGCCTTCACACTCTCATCGAGCGCGGCCCAGCCGCGCGGCCCCCAGTTGTGCGGGCTTGGCTCGAAGAGCGCGTTCGGGACTTCCGGGCTGTCCAACTGCGTGTACGTCCCAGACCAGAGAACAACACCTGAGCGGACCAAATCGGGGCGCGCGACCAGCACCGAATCGGGCAGCGTTCGCGCGAAGACCGCTCCATCGCTCAACCTGAGGAGGTTGCCGGGATCACAGGCTGGAAAGAGAAACTGCGCCCGCTCCAAGGTGTCTCCATCGGCACTTGCGGGGTAACTGATCATTCTCAACGTCCGCCAAGGTTACACCCTCACGCATCCCAACGGACGCCTCCGATACCCTCCCCGCCATGGCGGGCGGAGCCGGCTTGGGCATAAGCACGGAGGCTCCACATGTTGACCCTGACTCTGCCGCGCGTTGTGGCCGCGTTCATCGAATCCAAGCCATCGTCGACCAAGCGATCCGCTCCGCCGCCGGACCCCGCGCGCTCGCGCCTGGTCTCGGAGATCATCTCGATCAACCCCACGGCGACTGCGGCGTTCCTGGACCGGTTCCAGACGCCCGAACTCGCGGAGTATCTGGGGCATCTGGAACTGGGCATAAGGCCGCGCGGACCCGACTCCCGCTGGGTGCGGGCGGAGGGCGCACCGGGCATCGTGGTCCACGACGCCCGCGGCTGACACGAACCCGCGACGCCTACAGACATCTTTTCTCGCAGCACCGCGGCGTCGACGGGATGTGGCAGCCCCGTCGGCGCCCGCAGTGCGCGCGGAACGGGGATACCCGTGACCGAGCGGCAAATAACCGCGCCCAAAATGGCACTTCCGGTTATGTCCGATTCTCGGCCTGTCGATGTGTTCTCGGGACTGGATCAGTCGCTCCCGATCGTGCGTCCGTTACCCAGGCCTCAAGCCCGGGTGAATGGGCGTCCGATAAACGCTTGCCCGCACAATGGATTCGGGCCGGTTCATGGGACGGTTGATTCGGACTGGTTGAGGCGGCCGGAGGTCGGCTCAATCGTGGAACGTGCAGGGACCGTGCGCTGGCAGGATGCCCAACGCTCGCGGCCAAAGCCACCACGAGGAGTCTCCGCGTGTACAGCATCCCGTCCCTCACCATTGCAAGCACGACCAGCGCGGCGGTTTTGGCGTTAGCCGGATGTTCCGGTGATCGCGCCGCATCCACCCATCCACACGTTCCGCCAACACAGGCCGCGATCTCCCCGGAAGAAGGCATCAGGGGCACGCCGCTCTATGTGCCGCCGGGCAAGACCCGCATGACCGGCTTTGACCCGTTCTGGTTTGAGGCTTCGGCCGAGCAGAACTGGGCGGCCAGGCGCGGCCGGCCACAGGACCCCACACTCGTCCCCGTCATTCCCCAACCGTCTGATCGTCCGGAGACGGCCGAGCCGGTGATGCCCGTCGCCACGAACGAAGCGCCGATGGGCGATGCGATGGACGGGCTGATCCATGTGACCTACGCCGCGCAGGGAGCGGACTTTGATCCGTGCATCTCGCGCGACGGTGCGAGCCTGGTGTTCGCCAGCACGCAGCACCGCGAGGCTTCGGACATCTATGTCAAGGCCGTCAACGGGCGCACCGTCACGCAACTCACGGCTGACCCAGCGCATGATGTGATGCCCACGATCTCTCCCGATGGGCAGCGGATCGCGTTCGCCAGCAACCGAAACGGCAACTGGGACGTGTTCGTCATGTCCTCGGGCGGCGGTCAGGCGGTCCAACTTACCAGCGACTTTGCCCACGAACTCCACCCGTCATGGTCCCCTGATGGCAGCAAGATCGTGTTCTGCCGACTCGGCGAGATCAGCGGCCGATGGGAACTGTGGGTGATGGACGCCAACGGCACTTCGAGCACCGAGTTTGTCGGATATGGCATGTTCCCGGAATGGTGCCCCGCCCCCGGCACAGGCATGGGCGGGCGGGACAAAGTGCTCTTCCAGCGCAGCCGCGAACGCGGCGACCGCGCGTTCAGCATCTGGACCGTGGACTATCAACAGGGCGACACGAGCAGCCCGACCGAGATCGCCTCCAGCCGCGAGTCGGCGCTGATCAACGCCTCATGGAGCCCCGACGGCTCGCGCATCGTGTTCGCCACGCTCAATCATCGCGACCTTGCTTCCGACTCGACGCCCTCGGGCACACCCGCCAGCGACCTGTGGATCGTGGGCGTTGACGGGACCGGGCGCGTCAGCCTGACCGGCGGGCGCTTCATGAACCTCATGCCCACCTGGGGGCCTGACCAGCGGGTCTACTTCGTCTCCGATCGCACGGGCGTGAGCAACATCTGGTCGGTGGGAACCGACAAGGCAATTCTCGCTGCCACCGGCAAGCCCTCCGCGCACGCCGCGCATTCAGGAATCGCCAACGTACCGACCGAGCACGCCGAGCCCGCGCCCAGGCCCTAGTCCGAACATCACGCTTCGCGCGGCCCACAGGCCCCGCAGGCGATTCACAGTTCACCCTGTCCGGGGCGGAGTCCCCGGACCTACGGCAGGATGCCATGACAACCGTACAGACCATGCTCGGAACATGCCGCGCGGGCTTCGCGCTCGCCGCGGCTCTCTTGCTCATCATTCTCTTTGCACCTGGTTGCGCCGCGGACAAGGACGCACGAGTCCCGCCGCGGGTGCTCGTTGCTCCGTACGACTCGTCCCGGGGCGAAGCGCTCTGGGCAGTTGCGCCGCTGGCCAACGAATCCGGAGTGTCGTTCGCGGAGACCGGACTCGTGGCAGATGCGATCGTTTCCAAGGTCAACGAATCGCGGGGCGTTGCGTGCCTCCCGCTCAATCGCACGATCGGCGCGATGCGGGCACGCGGCCTCACGGCGATCCGATCGCCGGGGGACGCCAGGATGTTGATGAACGCACTCGGCGTCGACGCACTCCTTGTCGGCAGCATCACGGCCTACGACCCGTACAACCCGCCGAAACTTGGAATGGCCCTCGCGATCTTCGCATCCGAGAACCGGGCCGCCGATGCGGTGGACCCGATGAAACTTCAAGCCGCCTACACCGATCAGGACCCCCAGGTGCGCACGCAGTTCCTGGACAAGCCGATCGCCACCATCAGCGAGCACTTCGATGGCTCAAACCACGAGGTGCAACTGGCGATCCAGCGATACGCCGCCGGAAGAACTGAGGCCGCCTCCGCTCTGGGTTGGCGCGGCATGCTCGCGAGCATGGATCTGTACGTCGAGTTTGCGGCCCACGAGGCCGTGAGCCGGCTGCTCGAGCAGGAACGTCTCCGGCTCGCGCAGCCCGGCGAGGCAAGCCAGGCCACTCGCTAGCGTCCAAGCGGACTCCCCGCTCGGTCGCGGCGAGCGGCGCGGGAGAAGTCCGGATGTCCCATCGTCATTGCCAGGGTCCGCCCCGTTCCTCCTGTCCCGACGCCTCGCCGCCGGCCAATCCCGCGCGCGAACCGGTGACGCTCATGAAAGGGGTTCATCGCTGGACGTTTGCGTGCGATGCCGGGCATGAGTCTGCGCTGCTCAAGCGGCTCAGCCAACTCGCCACGGATGACAGCGTGCCCTTCGACTGGTTCGATGCGGCGCTCGTAAGCCACCAACTCTCCAAGCGCCTCCGGCCGGGTTTGCAGCGGACCGAAGCCCAGCCGCTTCCCGAGAGTCCCGAGGGGTTGGACAACCCAGAGTTGTGAGAGGCGGATTGGTCGATCCACGCGACGCACGGAGGCGTCGCCCGACAGATTTCAAGCAGCACCCGCCGGGATGTCCGGCGGAACGCATCGGAGTGACGGAACATGACGACGCTTCCCATCATCCTTGGCTTTGCCGACTATCTCACCAACGAGCGGCACTTCTCGCACTATACCGCGAGGTGCTATGGCGCGGACCTGCGCCAGTACACCGAGTTCATCGCCGATGAGGCGGGGCTTGAGATCAGCGAGGGCGCTGAGACACAGGCGTGGAACATCGCCAGCAACCAGGGGACGCCCGGCGGGAACGCCGAAACCCCGGTCGCCGCGACCATCACGCCGACCACGGTGACTCGCCTGATCATCAACGGGACGCCCGACACGATCCGCGAGTTTCTGGAGCATCTGGGAAACAAGGACTATTCCGCGGCCACAATGGCCCGGAAGATCGCAACGCTCCGTTCGTTCTACAAGTGGGCAAACCGGCGCGGCGTCACCAAGACCAATCCCATGACAGCCATCCGCACGCCCCGTCAGGGCAAGCGCCTGCCCAAGGCCATCAGCGTCGAGCAGATCGAGAAGTTGCTGGCCACCCCGAGTGATAAGGACGTGCTGGGCATGCGCGACCGCGCGATGCTCGAGGTCCTCTATTCAACGGGCATCCGCGTAAGCGAACTCGTCGGCCTCAACGTTGATGACATGGAAGATGAGGGCGAGGCGCTCCGCGTCCGCGGCAAGGGGAAAAAGGAGCGCATGGTTCCCATGGGCATGCACGCGCTTGCCGCAGTAGCGCGGTACGCGGCACTGGTCCGCGCCGATGCCCGGTACGCCCAGTGGTGGAAGGACGAGAACCGCGCCCGCGCGCTGTTCATCAACAAGCACGGGCAGCGCCTGAGTTCGCGCTCCGTTCGCCGTAAACTCGACAAGTACCTCACGCAGGCCGGGATGGATCAGGACATCTCGCCGCACACGCTCCGACACTCGTTTGCAACGCATCTGCTTGACAACGGCGCGGACCTGCGGAGCGTGCAGGAACTGCTGGGCCACCAGTCGCTCTCGACCACGCAGATCTACACGCACCTGACCTCGCACCGCCTGCAGGACGCCTACAGCAAGGCGCACCCGAGGGCGGAATCGGCCTGAAACGATTTCGGATTTGGGATGTGGGATGTCGGATGTGAACAAATGACACCGTACTGGGCTGGCGATGTTCGCCAGCCCTTTTTCATTGGAATAGCGCGACGGCGGGTTGGTGCAGAACGCGCCAACCATAACGCGTGTCCTATACCCATCCACATGGCGAAGCGCACGACCCCGTTTCACTCGGGCGCGAGGTCGTGCGTGCGTGCCTGGGGCTGGGCTTTGGCGCGGCGGGGATCGCCCGGGCCGTGCCCTCGTCGCGTGGGGACGAGGTGCGAGCATGGCTGGGCGCTGCCAAGCACGGCACGATGGACTGGATGGAGGAGTATCTGGATGAACGCCTCGACGTCACGAGGCTTCTTCCGGGCGCGCGAGCGGTGATCGTGGTGGCCGATGCGTACGCTGGCCCGGGCGAGGACCCGAAGAGTGCTCGCTCGACGCGTGATGCCTCCGGAGGCTCGCCCCCCACGGGAAGCATCGCGAGGTACGCGCGAGGCGAGGACTACCACGCGGTGATCAAGCGAAGGCTCAGGCGCCTCGCGGATCGCCTGCGGGAACTCCCCGCGGCGAGGCGAACAGTGGAGGACGGGAATGGGGAAGCGAGGTTTCGCGCGTTCGTCGATTCCGGACCCGCGCTGGAACGGGAGCATGCGGCACGCGCAGGGCTGGGCTGGGTCGGCAAACACACCCTCCTCATCGACCCGGAGCGCGGGAGTTGGTTCGTGCTGGGAGGGATCGCCACCACGCTTGACATCGCGCCCGACCCGCTGCATCCAGAGGTGGCCGATCACTGCGGCACATGTACTCGGTGCATCGACGCCTGTCCGACCCAGGCGATCACGCCGTACTCTGTTGATGCACGCCTGTGCGTGTCCTACCTGACGATCGAGCATCAGGGGTTGATCGACCCGTCGCTGCACGCTGGGATTGGCGACCGGTTGATCGGGTGCGATGTGTGCCAGGAGGTGTGCCCGTTCAACGGCGCGGTCTCAGCGTTGGAAGAGCAGGAGCGACACGGACACGGTGGCCATGCTGCGGTAGTCAACGCCGCCTACGCGCCCGGTCGCGGCGTGGGTGCGGCGTTGCCGTTGCTCGAAGTTCTTGGCTGGACGGAGGGAGAGCGCACCCGCGTGTTGTCGCTCTCGGCGGCAAAGCGGGCGACGCTCGCGATGCTCAAGCGGAATGCGCTGATCGCGGCGGGGAATGCGGTAGTGGGGGGAACGAGCCCGCATGATGCGGCGGCGTTGCGAGCGCGAATCGACCAGATCGTGGCGGATGAAGCAGAGGAAACGGTGGTGCGAGAGACCGCGCGACAGGTCGTGGGAAAGTTCAAACCTCAAAGTTCACACTTCAAATGAATGGCGCGGCCGATCAGCGCGGCGGACCGGAGGTTGACGATCGGCCCGTGGCAACGAACATCCTTGCAAGGAGAACGATGCCGAGTCCCGGCGCGAGCCAGATTTCCTCCCGCTCGATGAAGCCCATCCAGAAGAACGGCGCGGCGATGCCGACGGTGAGAAAGAACACACGGAGCGTTCGAGGCGACGGAGCGTGATGTCCATCATCCGCAAAGACGGCTGGCGGGATGCCTGCCCCATCAGACGTCCCAGCATATGGCCTTCCCGAAACCATGCACAACCACACATATGCCGGAAACACCAGGCCGTAGAAGGCCATGAAGCAGCGGTACACCGCCTCGCGTGCCTCCATGCCGGTAGAGGCGGCAAGGCGATCGGGGATCAGCCACGTTCCCCACGCGACCGCCGCCGCGAGAAGCATGACGAACGCGATCCGTGCGGGCGGCCACGGGCCTCGCCCGATTCGCGAGCGGGCGTGAACGGTGCAGGTATACATCAGTTGAAGCGCAATGTGGGCCGCGATCGCCAGCGCGATGATGCTCGAAAGATTCGCGCGCCCGCCGAGCGCGGCAAGCGCCCATTCCGCGTACTGAAGGGTAAAGGCAATCATCGCCAGAAACAGAACTCCAAACCCGAGTGCGAACGCGGCTCCGGCCCGCCCGGCGCTGAGCGACTGCCGGGCCTGGTGGAATGTCGGGTCGAGGTAGGGGCAGAGCGCGAAGCCGAAGGCGCAGACGGGCGCGAGCCACAGCACGCCTGGGTGCGATGCGAGTTGTGCCGCGGGAACGCTGATGCCCCCGCGAGCAAGCACAAAGGCCGCGCACGAGATCGAAAGGAACCACGCGAGTACGCCGAGCCGGTAGCGGAGCCCGAGGAGAAGGCCAATCGCCAGTACCACGAGAATCACGCCCCGATTGTCCGAAGCGCCGGCGAGCCCACCGCCGATCGGCGGGGCGAGATACGCCATCACGAACCACAACTGAAACACCACCGTGACGGCGCGGAAGTTCTCGATCGCAGGGCCGTGTGCGAGCACGATCCGCTCGCTGGTGCCATCTCGCAGCACCCATCCCATCGCCGCCGCGCCGAGCACGTTGGGGACCGCGAACACCACCCAGCCCATGATGCCGTAGTCGCGGATGAGCAGCACCGGCAGGAACATTCCGATGCACCACGTCCATGAGCACGCGAGGTACGCCGCCCAGCAGAGCACGTCGAGCCATGCCGGCATCGGCTTCGAGACCGAACTTGTGGGGGCTCGGGCGATCACAGAGCCGAGTGTATCGTCACTCCGGTTTCAACTCGGGCCGGGCATCGGGCTTCCGCTCGGCCTTGTTTTTGTGATGCGACTTGGGAGTAACGTGAAACGTCGCGTTGCAGCGACCGACGCGGCGCTCCCGGTCGGGCGTATGGCCCAGGTTTCCGGGCTTGCCGATCATCTGCACAATGTCGAGGTCGACGGTGATGTTGAACTCGCCGCGGTGCGCCAGCAGGGCGTGGATGTCTTCCTTGGGCGTGATGCGGTACATCGCGGGGCCGAAGCACGGGCGGAGGAAGCGGTAGGTCAGTTCCTTGCACACCACGGTGTAATCGCCCCCGCACGCCCCGAAGACGTACATGCCGCCGGCGATCTCGGAGTTGCCAAGCAGCGCGGCCCCGGCCATGGCGTTGTACCAGTTGCGGTTGAAACGCCGAAACGGCAGCACCGCGTGGAACGTGTTCCCGTCCACCCGGTTCATCTTGATGCCGCTGCGGAAGGCAAATGGCAGCCAGATCAGACTGCACACGCGGTGCCAGAAGTTGTTGCGGGTGGAGAGGCGCGACAGGAACGCCTCGATCTGATCGAAGAGCGTCTTTCGCTCGCGGGCCTGTGCGGTGGGATCAGTGACCGCTCGTCCATCCTCGCTCGAAGACGTGACGTGTTCGTTCGCATCCTCGCGGCGAGTGTGCGTGGCGGTATCCCCGCCCAAGGGCGTCGGAACCAGACTGCTTGTCACCGTTGGGCTCAAAGTGCGGATCCTCCTCCTCCACTCTCCCATCATATCCGTTCGCGGCGGGCCACTTGTTCGCTCTGCGCCCAAAGAGCAAGACCGCGCCCAGCCGCCTAGACAGGCTCGGGCACGAGGTCGAACCAGCCCTTGGAGTTCGCCCGCACGCGGAACATCGGGTTTCCAGGCTCATGGTCCAGGCACAGCACCCAGTCCTGGTCGGCGGCCTCGGTGAGGAACCACCTGCGTGAGACCATCGAGGTATAGGGTTCAACGTCGTAGCCGAGTGAGTACGCCGCGCCGACGTGAGCGGCGGTGGGCATCACATCGGGCGTGAAAACAATGGTCCGACCCTTTCCATTCGCGGCTTGATCCGGCCCGGGTTCGCGGAACTTGATCGCCTGCTGCCCCCAAGTATGCCCCGGAACATTGAAAACAGCTAATCCGCTCCCCGGCCAGAGTTGTGTCTCACGCATGTCCAAAGGGACCGCAGGCAGTTCATCCCGATCCGGTACATAGCCCGTGATGAACGGACGCGGCGAGTCGATCAGTCGCACCTGTTTCTCGATCGGCAGCAGGTGATCGGAAAAGTATGTCCGGGTCATCACGGAGCGGTTGGCCAGCGCATCGCGCCACTCGCGCTGCTGGACATACACCTTGGCGTTGGGGAATGAGCGTTTGCAGCCGCCCCTGGACGCGGAACCGCCGCCGCCGTCGTCGCCAATCCAGTCCGAAGTCTCACCATCGCGGCACAGTCGTGTGAGCCCGCCGGCATGGTCGAAGTGCAAGTGCGAAACGATGACCGTGTCGATCGACTCGGGCGCAACGTTGATCTCGGCCAGCGCGGTGAGAATGCTCCGGTCCTCGAGGTCGAAGATCTCGCGCATCTTCGGGTCGAGTTTGTCCCCGCTGCCGGTCTCGATCAGTATCCGGTTCGCTGTGCCGGTTGCGGCCTCGCCGAGCCGTTGAAGCAGGAGGCAGTTGTGCTGGACGCCGATGCGGCCGCGATCATCGGGCGTGATGTTGCGCGACCAGACACTCCGGGGGATGAGGCCGAACATTGAGCCGCCATCAAGTTTGAACCGGCCGGCACGGAGCAGGCGGAACGAGTACCTTGCCTCGACATCGCCCGGGCCGGCGGCTGAAGTTAGCACAGTCGGCAGCGTCATCGGAACCTCAAAAACGGAACGACGCAGAAAAGCCGACGATGCCGGTCGGATCGGTGTTGTCCTCGGCGATCTCGTCGCCATCGGAATCATCCAGCGAGAGTTCCTGCCACACGATCGCGCCCCCGTAGAGGCTCAGGGTGATGGCGGGCTTTGGCTTGAAGATGAAACCCACGATCACCGGAACACGCTCGTCCCGGGCGATGCCCGATGCGATGGGGGCATCCTCGGCCAGTCGAAAATCACGAACCTCCCATGAGGCCGCCGCTGAGAACGACCACTGCTCGTTGAGAACGGCGTTTAGCCGGAGGCCGAAGCCCGGCCCCGAGGTCGAGAGCGTGACCCGGCTGTTGACGTTCCACTCAAATCCGATGATCGGGATGAAGAGCAGGTTGTCCTCAATACGGGTCTTCACCTGAACACCGCCGGTCAGGGCGAACTTCTCGTTGAAGGCGTGGCGGGCCCCCACAAAGCCGCCGTAAGTGGCGGAATCGCCCACGTCCGCGTCCGACTCTCCGGCGAGTTCGATGATGCCGCCTCCCAGGATGCCCCACCGCTGGTTGACGCCGTAGTAAAACCCGGGCGAGAAACGAAACCGGTACACATTGTCAAAGGGGTCATCGAATGCTCCCGCCGCGGGCCCTGAATCGAACGTGTAGTTCGAGGCCTCCACATCCGTATTGAGTGACATCCGGAACCGCTCGTTGATCGGCAGGCCGAAGTTGAGAATCAAGCCCGCACGCGCAACGGCGACATCTGCATCGGAGTCATCAAGCGAGGACTCGAACGCGTATTCAAAGCGCGGCGTCAGGTCCAGCGTAAGTCCCTCGCTCAATCCCGGGCGCGGGACCAACTGTCCGGGAGTCTCGACGCGTGGCACTTGCGCCGGGGTTTCGATGGGCTCTTCGGCGGGGACGTGAGCAG
>CAYMWG010000018.1:0-20815 GCA_964393765.1 uncultured Phycisphaeraceae bacterium | reverse complement strand
TTCGCCTGCCGCGACTGCATCGTCGAAGGCCGTGCTTGATCTTTCGACGGCACGGAGCCGATCGGCTCGGGCATTTGGGCGAGAATCGCGGGCCAGCACGATAGCCCGAATCAGCCGTGCGGGTCAGTACCGGCTCGGGTTCGCTCCGTCCAAACACCCGCGACCATGCCATGCAGAGCGGGCTAAACTCCCCCCTGCCCGAGAGGGCCATGTCGGTGGTTGTAGCTCAGTTGGTTAGAGCACGGGATTGTGATTCCCGGGGTCGCGGGTTCAAGTCCCGTCAGCCACCCTTCTTCGCACTCTTGCTCAGGCGTATCCGAGGTCGTCGAGGTCCTGCTCGTCGAGCCCGAAGTGGTGCCCGAGTTCGTGCAGGAGCGTGATGCGGACCTCTTCGTAGATTTCTTCATCGGCTTCGGAGTCCTCCCATCCACCGCCTCCACCCAGGCTCTCGAACGCGAGTGCGATGATCCCCTCTCGGAACAGGTGGATGTGCTCCGGCACGCCGGCATCCGCCCCGCCCCCTCCCCAGCCGCCCGGGTCTTCCAACGAGCGCTGAGTCATCCCGACCCCCGAGTGCAGGCCGCAGAGGTCGCTGCCGTCCTCATCCGGCCCGATCGTCCCCTCACGCCGCAGGGTGCCAATCATCTCGGGTGATGGCCGGTCGAGCACGAGGACCGGCACCTCGTGGATCAACTCCGCGATCCGCACGGGCAGGCCCGCGATCACATCTTCAAGCAGACCGTCAAAGCGCTGGCGCTGTTCATCGGTCACGCCCCTCCCTCCGCCCGCTCGTCCGGATCGGGTCCAAGCACTTGTGGGAGTGTCGGCCCCGGGACGACGATCGCGCTGGCGATACGGACGGTGTCAACCAGTGACCCCAGCACCCCGGCCGTAAAGAGCAGAGAGCCCGTTGCCAGCAGCACCAACCCGGCGATGCGGCTCAGGTCCGACAGCATGGGCGGCTGACCACCCGCGACGAGCGCGGTGGAGAGTCCGCCAAGGCCGTGACCCAGCGCGGCGATCGCCGCAGCCACCGCTGTTGCGTACATCGTCTGCCGGTCAACCCGACCCGTGCGGATCGCAAGGCTCCGTGCCACCAGTACGCGCGCCATCGGGCGCAGACACAGAATGATCGCCGCGAGGGCCACCCAGACGGCCAGGCCAAGCCGCGTTTCGCGGCCCTGAGGCATCCATTGAGAAAAGTATTCAGGGCCACGTGGCCCCGCGGTTTCAGCGGAATAGGCCCACATCGCCCAGAACGCCGGCAAGTAAAGTGCCACGCCCAGAAGCGCAAGCGCCGGGCCAAGCACGCCGACGCGCGCGTGCGGACGCACAAGCCCCAGCGCGCCGATCGCGGAGACCGACATCGCGACCAGAAGCCCCACCTCGATGTTGGGGCGCTGCAACCGCCAGCCCGCCGCGTTGAGCAGGTCATACACGATCGGCAGCCATGCAAGCAGCACAGCGAAGAACGCGCCGCCGGTCCAGGCGTTGATCATCACCGAGACCAGATGTGGGAATCGGATCGGCTGCAACTCGCTGGCGAGCGGATCGACCAGCGAGAGGATTGTCGCCCGGATGCCCGTGCCGCATTCGGGGCAGAGCGACCGGATCGAAAGGCCGCGCAGGTTGTACCCGCAGACAACGCACGGGAGGTCGCCCCCGAGTTCCCGGCCAAGGTCCGGCGCGGGGCGCAAACCGGGCAGGGAGCGCGATTCATCCTGTGGACTCGGCTGGGTCATTCGCACCGGAGCGTAACCGCGATGTGAACCCGCCGCGAGCCCCGCCCCGTATACTCAGCCAGACCGGCCCCATCCGCCGGAGCAAGGCGCGAGTTCTCCATGGCCGGACCGATCGAACTGCTCCGCGACAACATCAGCCGGGTTTTCCTGGGCAACGCGCGGGCGGTCGATCAGGTGATCTGCTGCCTGCTGGCCAAGGGGCATGTGCTCATAGAGGATGTGCCGGGCGTCGGCAAAACAGTGCTGGCGACCGCCCTTGCGCGATCTGTGGATTGCTCGTTCTCGCGGGTCCAACTCACGCCCGACCTGCTCCCCTCGGACATCCTGGGCGTGACGATCTACACCCACACCGATGCCGCCGGGGCCAGCAACGGCAAGCCCAAGGGTGAGGACGCCGGCGGCTTCTCGTTCAAGAAGGGACCGATCTTCGCCAACGTGGTGCTCGCCGACGAGATCAACCGGACCCCGCCACGAACCCAGACCGCGCTGCTCGAGGCGATGAGCGAGGCGACGGTGACGATCGACGGGCGGACGTACCCGCTTGAGCAGCCGTTCATGCTCATCGCCACCCAGAACCCGTTCGATTTCGAGGGAACATACCTGCTCCCGGAGAATCAACTCGACCGCTTCCTGATGCGCATCGGCCTTGGCTACCCATCGCCGACCGATGAGGCCCGGGTGCTCTCGGACCGTCCGGCCGACACCGAACTCCGCGACCTCCGGCCGGTGCTTCACCGCGACGATGTTGTGCGGCTCCAGCACCAGGTGGACAAGGTCCGCCTCGAGAAGGTGCTGATCGACTACATCGTGCAGATTGCCAGCGCGACCCGCAAACGCGAGGACCTGCAGGTCGGGCTCTCTCCCCGTGGCGCGCTCGCGCTGGCGCAGGCGGCGCGGGCGACGGCGATGCTTGACGGCCGCGACTACTGCGTCCCCGAGGACATCACCGCGAACATCCTGCCCGTATGCGCCCACCGCATCATCGCTAAGGCGTACACGTCCACGCGCGTCCGGCACGCCGACGATGCGAGTTTCCCGCCCGGCTCGCCGCAGGCTGTGCTGCTGGACGTGCTCGACTCGGTCGAGAGCCCGGTCTGAGGAAGAAGGAACTCTGAGTCAGCAGAGGGAGCAGAGGAAAAGCAGAGAAGTAGTGGAACGAGAGTTCAGGAGAGAAGAGAGGACCGCCGGTCTGGGCTGACGCCCGACTTCGGATTCCACTCTGCTCGTCTCTGCTCTCTATGCTCCTCCGAGTTCCTTCCTGCTCCTGGCTCACTCGACATTCAGCCCGCGCAGGTACTCGTTGTACTCGGCACGCTGCTCATCGAGTTTCTTCTGCGCGGCCGCCAGCCGCTCCGTGATGTTCTCCAACTCGGTTTCCTGGTCGTTGAGTTTGGTGACGTAGCGCGTGTACAACTGGCTGGTCCGCTCGACCTTGCCCATGTTCTCGCGGATGCGATTCTGCTCCTGCGAGATCGCACTGGTCTGCTCGCTCAGCGCATTGATCTGCCGCTCGGTCTCGTTGATGGCCGCCTGCTTGGCCGCGGCCTGCCTGATCGCGTCCATCGCCTTGTCGGAGAGTTTGCCGTCGCGCTGGAAGCCGATCAGCGCGGGCATGTGTACGTCCAGCACGCCCAGGGAATGCCGGACCGTCCGCTCGCCGATGACGGGCAACTCCACCTGCTTCCCGGCCTCGACCTCGACGACAAAGCGGTAGTGCGTCGGCGTCTCCGTGTCGGGCTTCTTGGGGTTGACGAGCGTCCAACTGCCGTCGCCCTTGGTGTGCTCGACAAACAGCGTGCGCGGCCGCTTCTCATCGTTGTTCTTGAAGGCGTAGGTCATCTTGGTCTGGTTCTTGACCGTCTGCTCGATCAGCCCGTCGACGATCCGGAGTTTGACCACGGTGCTGGTGTTCTCCGGCTTGGTCTGCACATCCACATCGAGGTCCACGGCGTACGCCATGAGGCGCTTGTCGCCCTGGCCGACGTGCCCGATCTGCGCATCGCCCGCGTAGGCCGCGCCGTCAAAGACGCTGATCGGCCCCGGCAGCAACTGGAGGGCCGAGTCGTTGACGAGTTCGACGCCGCGCATCGGGTGCTCGGAGCCGTCGGCGAGGTTGAAGATGCTCACGCGCCTGCCGGGGATGTTGGAGGTCAGGATCGGGATCATCGCCGAGCGCTGACGCTCAATACTCACGGGCGTGTTGAGGGTGTACTGGAAGACCTCGCCGACCTCGCCGGCCCGGGCCTGGGACTGCGCGGAGTAATCGGCCAGATCGCCGCCGCTGAAGCCGGTATAGCGGCCATCGACCATCTTCTCCATGGCCTCTCCGTCCATCAGCGCCATCGCGCTCGCCGGAGCGGGCGGCGCCTGTTCATCTCGCCCGCGGCTGCTTCGCCGCGCTTGAAGGCCCGGCATTGGCGCACCTGCCTTCGCCGCCCCGTTCACATCCTTGTCCCCCCAACCCTCCATCCCGCCCGCGTAACTCCGCGGCATCACGCCCGGCACCGTCGGCACAGGCAGCGTGGGCCGGAAGGTGTACAGCGGCTCGTACAGGTCCATCTGGAACGACACCGGCCGGCCCGAGACCAGCGCCATCGTGACGTTGTCCCAGTCCTGATCGGTTGTGTTCTCGACGATAGCCCAGCCCTGCAGCATGACCTCACCCTTGCTCGACTCGCCACCCTCGCCGGCTTTCGCCGCGGGCTGATTCTCCGGAATCACCAGCCGGTAGGAGGTCTTCCACACCGGCATCTCGTGGACGTATCCGACGACCACGTTGCGGGAACCCTGCCCCGCGAAACGCAGATCAACGGTCTTCGTGCGGTCAGCGCGATACTCCGCCAGCGTCGCCAGCGCCTTGTTCAGTTCGTCGGCGAGTTCCTTGTCGAGAATCTCAAACGATGACACATCGGTGATCGCAATCGAGCGCAGGCCGGTCGAAGTCACGAGGTTCAGGTGCGGTACCTTCACCGGCTGATGGTTCTCTCGCGGCGGGAGCGTGCGGTCTTCCACACCCAGCACCGTGCCGCTGATCTGCTCGCCCGCGACGATCACCTTCAGCGGTGCGCCGCGCAACTGGCCCAGCAGTTCCGGCACGCTCGGGTTGTTCGAGATGTTCAGGCCGAAGGATGCGAGGCGCTTGGCCAGCGGCTCCTTGGAGGCGTAAGACACGGTGTCGATCCGTCCGCCGTCGAGATCGAGAAGAACCATCGACTTGAGGATGTCGTTGATCTGCTCGGCGTTGAAGCGGAGTTGGACCTCGGCCTCGCCGTTGACGGTCCCGGCACGCTCGAAGAACCCGACACCCGAGCGGTACAGCACGATCTTGCGGATGGGCAGAGCCTCGGCCTGTTTTCCGTCCGCCTTCGCCGCCTGAGCCAGAGCAGCGGCGGGGAACACCAAGCCGCCCGCCGAGCAGGCCAGGCCCGCGGCGAGCACCAGAGCCAGTGTGGAGCGGACGGGACGCGATGCGGCGGGGCGAGCAGGCATGGAGGTTCTCCGGGAAACAAGCGTTTGAAAGGTGGGTCCAGCGCAGCCGGGGCCTGGGTGACGAGGTTCCGATAACTCTATCGGCTCCAATGGCGGCCGCGCACTTGAACTCATGGCCGGTCCGCCCGATTCGTCTCCTCTCGCATGGCTCGGGGCCAGGCAAGTTTGCGCGGGCTGGGCTGCGCGGACGACACCCTACCATTGTCCATCCCGCCGGCTTCCGATCATGGCGCAACTCACCGTTCTGAACAATGTGAAGGTTTCCGCCGCGGAGTCCCGGCGCGCGGCGATCCAACGCGGGCTGACCGAAACGCTCGAGGGGATGGGCGGCACTCGGGAAGGCGGAGAGAGCGTCCGGTTTGGTCGGCATGACCGCCTCCTCTATTCAACCGACGCTTCGCTGTACCAGGTCGAGCCGCTGGGAGTGGTTGTCCCCGGCGACACGGCCGGGGCGGAACGCGTAGTCCGGTACTGCGCGACCCACAACGTTGCGCTTTTGCCGCGCGGCGGGGGAACCAGCCTCGCGGGCCAATGCACGAGCCACGCGGTCGTCATGGACCTGTCGCCCAACTGCCGCGCAGTGGGCGCTGTCGAGCGTGCTGATGCGCCTGCGCCACCCAATGCTGCCAAACACCCCGGCAACTGGCGCGGCCACACCGTGGTCTGTGAGCCCGGTGTGAATGTGGACGAACTTAACGAGCAACTCGCGAGCCGGGGCGAGCGGCTGTTCTTCGCGCCCGACCCCGCGACCAGCCGTCAGGCGACAGTGGGGGGATGTGTCGGCAACAACGCCGCGGGCGCGAGGTCCATCCGGTACGGCCGGACAGTGGAGAACCTTGTTGCGCTCGATGTGTGCCTGGCAACGGGCGAGAGGTTGTGGCTTGGGCCGGGGTCAGGCAGCGCGAATGCCACAGCACGCGCCCTTGCGGCGGGCGTCATTGACGTAGTTCGGCCTCTGGCGCGGATCATCCGCGAGCGGTTCCCTCGCACTATCCGGCGTAATGCCGGGTATGCGCTGGACATGATCCTCGATCAGATCGATGCGGGCGCGACGCCGGAGACGCTGGACCTTGTTCCCCTGCTCGCGGGGAGCGAGGGCACGCTGGCCGTGACGCTCGGGGCCCGCGTGAAACTGATGCCCACTCCCGTCGCCAAGGGACTCGCGGTCATCAGTTTTCAGACACTGGAACACGCGCTGGGCGCGGTGCAGCCGATCCTGAGCGCGGGCCTGCCACTCGGGCTGACCGCGGTTGAACTGCTCGACGATGTGGTGCTCGATGCCGCGCGAGGCAATCTCGAGTACAGGCGATATGTGGACCTCCTGCCAGGGGCGAACGATGCGACCGGCGAGCCCAAAGCGGTGCTGTATGTGGAGTTCTTCGCGTTCGACAGCGCGCACGAGATCGCGGAGGCATTCGAGAATCTGGCCAGCCTCATCGGCACGCTCCTGGGAGTCCTTCCGGGAGGAGTGGTCTTCCATCGAGATGCCGCGGCCATGCTCGGCGCGTGGAAACTCCGCAAGGCCGGCGAGCCGCTCCTGCACGGGCTGGATGAAGCGGGTCGCAAGCCGATCACCTTCGTCGAGGACAACGCGGTCCCGGTCGAGCGGCTGTCCGAGTTCGTGCGCGAGTTCAAGAAGATCGTGGCACGCCACGGCATGAGGGCGGCGTATTGGGCGCACGCGAGCGTCGGCGTCCTGCACGTCCGGCCCATGATCGATCTGCACAAGCCCGCCGACCGCGCCCACATGCGCGAGATCGCCGTCGAAGTCGCGGACCTTGCGCGAGCGTGCGGCGGGATCATGTCCGGCGAGCACGGTGACGGCAAGGCCCGCGGCCCGCTGCTGGAGCGCTTCTTCGGCCCCGAACTCATGTCTGCGTTCAGGCAGGTCAAGGCGCTGTTCGATCCGAAGGGGATACTCAACCCCGGGAACATTGTCGCGCCGGGACCGATCGACTCCATCACGCAACGCTTGCGGTTGGATGCCGAGCGCGTCCACGATCACGAGCACCATGACCACGCCGCTGACCCTGGCAGGATGCACGGCGACGCGGGCGTGGACACGTTCTTTGACTATTCCGATCAGCACGGCCTGCTCGGCGCGGCGGAGCAGTGCAACGGCGCGGGCGTCTGCCGCAAGCGATCCGGCGGGACCATGTGCCCTTCGTACATGGGCACGATGGACGAGCGGCACTCGACACGCGGGCGTGGCAACGCCCTGCGGCTGGCGCTCAGCGGCCAGTTTCCAGGCGATTCTGACGAGCCCGGCGCGGCGGCAAAGCCAAACTTCAACGATGCAGGCACGATCGAGACGCTCAACCTGTGCCTGTCGTGCAAGGCCTGCAAGAGCGAGTGCCCGAGCAATGTCGATATCGCGCGCCTGAAAGCCGAGTACACCGCGCAGCGCTACGCGTCGGGTGGAGGCCCCCCGCTGACCGCGCGTGTGTTCGGTCACGTTCGCACGCTCAACCGACTCGGCTCGATGGTGCCCCGCCTTGCGAACTGGGGCAACCGGCTCTCGCTCACAAAATGGCTTTTGCGCCGGATGCTCGGCATCGATCCGCGCCGCGATGTGCCGCGATTTGAGCGGTCCCTGTACTCATGGCACGCCGCGCACCAGCGAACGCGGACTGCGCCGTCGGCCGACACGCCGCGGGTGGTGCTGTTCGCGGATTGTTTCACGGCGTACAACGAGCCGCGGATCGGGATTGCGGCGATCCGGGTGCTTGAATCCCTGGGCTATATCGTTGATCTGCTGCCTGTCGAGGGCGGCGTAACAGGGGCGCGCGGCTTTGGTGCTGGCTGCTGCGGGCGCGCGATGATCTCAACCGGCCTGCTCGAAGATGCTCAGCACACGATCGACACCACACTCGCGCTCCTTCGCCCGGCCATCGGCGACGCGCGCGTGCGCGCGGTGGTCTTCTGCGAGCCGTCATGCCTGAGCGCGGTGAAGGACGACTGGCTGCAACTCAAACTCAAGACGCCGCGAGAGCAGCGTGAAGCCCTCGCGGCGAGGTCCATGCTCATCGAGGACTTCATCGACCGCGACTGGGACCGCCACCCCGTCCCACCCTTGGTAAGCACGGAAGCCGCGGCGGCAGCCAGCGTAATTCTCCACGGCCACTGCCACCAGAAGGCCCTGTGGGGCACCGAGACCAGTTCGCGACTGCTCCGTCGGCTTGTCGGCGACCGCGTGAGGGTCCTCGACTCGGGCTGCTGCGGCATGGCGGGGAGTTTTGGCTTCACTGCCGAACGCTACGACCTGTCGATGAAGATCGGGGAGTTGTCCCTGCTCCCGGCCGCGAGAGCGGCATCTGTGGATACCACGCTGTGTGCGCCGGGGACTTCCTGCCGCCACCAGATACACGATGGGGCAGCGCGGCACGCGATTCACCCGATCGAACTAGCCGAAAGACTCCTGGGCGGTGCGTTGGACGAGTAGGTTCCAAACACGCTTATACCTCATCGCGCGTTTCGGTCACCGTCTTGCGGTCGCGGTCGTAGATGTACAGTTTCCCCGGCTGCTCCGCGATGCGGCAGCCCTTGTGGGCACCGTCGCAGATGGGGTAGTTCTGCGAGAGACCGCAGGCACACACCAAGATGGGCTTGAGGTTCCCCTGCTCGTCCCGAGGCCAGGTTGCCGGGTCGATCTTCACAGGACCCATCGCTTCGTGCCGGATCAGTCGTGCCATGCGGGGATGGTAGGGGCGGTCTGTGTGACGCCGGCCCGGCATAACCTCAGCATCATGCCGATCGCGCCCGCTCCCACTCTGTCCGCCGAACCTCACGCCGTCGGCCCTCCCCTGCTCCATGTGCAGGACCTGCACACCCACTTCCCGATCAAGACAGGAATTCTCCAGCGCACAACCGGTTGGATGCGCGCGGTCGATGGCGTCTCGTTCGATGTTGCCAGGGGCGAGACCCTCGGCCTGGTTGGCGAGTCGGGCTGCGGCAAGACCACCGTGGGGCGGACACTGCTGCGCCTGCTCCCCAAGACCAGCGGCAGCGTCGTCTTCGACAATCAGGACGTCTATGCCCTGTCCGGCCGCGGCCTCAAGGCGATGCGCCGCCGGATGCAGATCATCTTCCAGGACCCGGCGAGTTCGCTCAACCCGCGCATGCGGATCGTCAACATCCTCGGCGAGCCGCTGATGGTCCACGGGCTGGTGACCGACAAGTCCGAACTGCGCGACACGGTCGAGAAACTTCTGGTGCGGTGCGGGATGCCCAAGGCCGCGGCGGACAGGTACCCGCACGAGTTCTCCGGCGGTCAGCGCCAGCGGATCGGCATCGCGCGGGCGCTGGCGCTCGAGCCGGCGTTCATCGTCTGCGACGAGCCGACGAGCGCGCTGGACGTGTCGATCCAGGCGCAGATCCTGAACCTGCTCAAGGACCTGCAGCGCGACTTCGGGTTGAGTTACCTGTTCATCAGCCACGACATGGCGGTGATCCAGCACATGTGCGACCGCATCGCGGTGATGCACCGCGGCAAGATCGTCGAGGAAGGCCGCAAACTGGACGTGATCAACCGTCCACAGCACCTGTACACGCAGTCGTTGCTGAGCGCGGTGCCGACGGCCAGGCCGGGCTTCAAGAAGCAGCGGGTGGTGTTCGAGAGCGGGGCGGTGTAGTTTGGGGCTCAATGCCCACGAGCAGGCTCTGCGAGTCGTGGCGCTTCCCCCGCTACACTCGACCAATGGCCGCGATGCAGCCCGACGCCCGTGCATTTGTCGATGGACTCGCAGCCATCCGCGCTGCCCGCGTCCGCGCGCCCGACCAGCCGACGCTCGGGGAGCGGAAGGCCTTCGCCGACAGCCCTGCCGCGCTCAGACGCCTCCGTAAGGTCTGGGCGGACCCGACCATCGGCGCGGCAGTTCACGATGCCTTTGACCAGGCCAAGCATGCGCATAAGGCCGTGGGCGCGGCGGCGATCGCGGTCGCGCAGACCCTGCCCTCACACCTTGCGGACAAGGTCGACGTGGTGAAGTTGTCGCGCGGTGTGCTCACCCTGGCCGTGCCGGATTCCGCTACGCGTTATGTGCTGGATCGGATTCTTCGTATGGGCGCTGAGACCGCGCTCCTCAAACGCGTGCCCGCGTCCGTCAAGAGTGTGAGGATTGTCGTCTCCGCACCTCGTGGGACCGAATCTGGTGCGCCGCGACGGGAGCGACCGATGGACGAAGCCGAGCGCGACAGCGATATCGAGACTTGATGCGCTCCCTTCCAGGGCCGCTGATCAATCGGTTACGGCTTCCCCTACCAGCACCTCTCCAGGCATGAGGTCGAACGTGTAGGTGTCATCAAGCCGTGTCGGCATGGTGCTCCACTTCGCTTTCGGGCTTCCGAACGGATCGTGCAGCCGAAGGAACCCGCTCCCCGTCTCAGCCGTGACCTCGACTCGCACCGTTTTCCCGCCGCGCCGTTCCGCCGAGACCTTCCACCCGCCCTGTGCGCGAAGGTCGCGGAAGGAGACATCCGCCCACGCGCTCGGCGTCGCCGGGAAGACCCGCAGAATGTTGGTGTCCCTTTCGCCGACTCGGCCTCCTGATTGGATCAGCATTTCGTGGACGGCCTGCATCGCCAGGTAGTTGCCCTCCAGCGTGAAGGGGCGGTAGGTGAAGCCCGACAGGCCTCGGCCGCTCTGGTCGCCGTTGAGATGGAAGCCGTTGCGCCCGATGAAGCAGCACTCGAACTTCTTCAGGTACTCGAGCGCCTTGTTCCCCAAACCGCCTCGGGCACACATGCAAGCGAACCACGAGAACGAGTACCCGACCCACGCCTGCGTGCCATGTCTCTCGATCTCGGCGATCGTGGCCTGGACGGTGCGGCGATGATCGTCGCTGGCGTGTACGCCAAGCACGCCGAGCGGATGGATTGCCATCGCGTGCGAGAAGTGCCGATGTGATTCGTTGACGGGCAGGCCTCGCGAGAACGTTAGCGAGCCGGTCACCGGATCAACATCCAGTGGTTCAAGTTCGGCCAGCGTCTCGCGCCACTCCTTGCCCGCCGCGGTATCGCCCATCGCCTCCGCCATCTCCGCGCACGCCGCGAAGATGAACTGCATCAGCGACAGGTCGTAGTTCGAGTTCGGCGGCAGGAACGCCCTTAGCGAGTTGTCGTGGATTTCGGGCGAACTGGAGAGCGGCAGCCGCCGTACGCTGGCTTCGGTTCTCGGCGCAAGTGTTCGCAGCGCGGTCGCGATCTCGCTGCAGAAGGGATACGCGCGGTCCCGGAGGAACCGGTCATCGCGCGTGTACTGCCAGTGCAGGTAGAACGACTGCGCCACCCATGCGCCGTTCGTCGGCGAGAGCGAGTACATCGCCCACCCGCCCATCGTCTTTCCGTCGATCGTCATCACGCCCGGCACCACCGCGCCGGCATCAAGTCCGTACACCTTCTTCGCGTGGACGCGATACGCGGGGAGCAGGTTCGAGTTGAACCCGAGCCAACTCCCGCCCTGCTCAAACAGCCCGGCATCGAGGTAGGCCAGGTACGTCATCTGGGTATTGAGATCGTTGTGATAGTCGCCCTTCCACGGGGGCAGGTCGCCGTTGTCGGCGGTCCACACACCCTGAAGCGGCATCGGAGGCGAGCCAGGAGTTGAGGCCGCGCCGTAGAAGTATTTCACGAGGTCATAGTGTCGCTGGATCGCGGCATCGGGCAGGGTGACGCTGGATATTGCCCAGAAGTCAGACCACCAGCGGCGATGATCCGCGCGCATCCGGTCGTATCCCTCACCCAGCGCATCGCGGGCCTTGCTTGTGGCGATGCTTAGCGCCTCTCCGGCGGAGGTGATGTCGCCATTGGTGCCAAGCAGGCAGACAGCCATTTCTGTCCCATCGCCGACACGCCTGTTCGCCACGACGATCGCGTAGGCCCGCCACGCAAAGCACGGCTGCACCATGCTCCGCACCCGGATGCCGGTCGCCGGATCGGTCTCGTCGGAGAATGTCGCAGTTCCATACTCCAACTTGTCGAGGCCGCTCGGTCGCAGGATCCGAAGGCCGGGCTCCGGCCCCTCGAATCGCAGCATCGCGACATCGAATGTCGCCGAGAAGAACGCCCCGATCGTTTTCCCGTCCGCATCGACCCGTGCCTCCGCCCGCGCCAGGTCGAGCGTGAAGTCGCGGATGGTCGTGCCGGGGGCAAGAGGGGGGGAGAACTCGAGCCGCCCGCCCGGCAACTTTGTCGGGTAGGGCACGCTGTCGTATGGGCGATCGAACATCTCGGCCATGGTCTGGTGGTCGCCGGACTCCTTGAGCCGGCGCAGCGTGGCCCACGTCCAGTCCTCGCGTTGGAGTGCTTCGGGGATGCGCGTGTCCCACAGGTCGCCGCGGTCAAGCGACAGCCTCAGCGTGTCGCCCTCGCCCCACAGCAGCCCGCCCATGAGTCCGTTGCCAAGCGGGATGGCCTCATCCCAGCGCGAGATCGGTGCCCGCAGGACCATCGGCTCCGGAGGGGTGGCGCTGGGAGGCTCCGCCGCCAAGCCCGGCGTGCCGAGCCCCAGCGAGATCCACAACACCGCCGACGCTCGATGACCAGTCATGCGGAACTCCTGCACATGAACCCCAAGCGTACCGGCTGCGGCGCTGTACCATTCCGGCGAAACTCCTGAATGCTTGCGATCGTCGGAGCCACCCATGACCCTGCCGTTTCTCTCCCGCCGTGATTCCCTTGGCCTGATGTCCGTCGGGTCGCTCTCCCTGCTCATGTCCGGCCGCGAATTTGTGCGGATGAACCTTGTGCCCGAACCGCTCTTCAAGATTTCCCTGGCACAGTGGTCCCTGAACCGCGCCCTCTTCGCCGGCACGCTCGATCACCTCGATTTTCCCAAGACCGCAAGGGAAGACTACGGCATCGACGCCATCGAGTACGTCAACACGTTTTTCAAGAAGAAGGGCGATGCCGACTACAACCTGGCGCTCCGGAAGCGGTGCGACGACTTGGGAGTGAAGAGCCTTCTGGTCATGTGCGACGGCGAGGGCGCGCTGGGGGACCCGGACCCGGCCAAGCGCAACCAGGCCGTGGAGAACCACCGGAAGTGGCTCGACGCCGCGGCGTCGCTTGGTTGCCATTCCATCCGGGTCAACGCGCACTCAGAGGGATCACCGGATGAGCAAAGAGAACGCGCTGCCGACGGTCTGCGAAAACTGTGTGGGCACGCCGACCCGATGGGGCTGAACGTGATCGTCGAGAACCACGGGGGGCTGTCCTCAAACGCTGCCTGGCTCGCGGCAGTCGTGAGGCAGGTGGATCACAAACGCGCCGGTACGCTCCCGGATTTCGGCAACTTCCGCATTTCCGACAAGGAGTCCTATGACCGCTACAAAGGCGTCGAGGAGTTGATGCCGCTGGCCAAGAGTGTCTCGGCGAAGAGTTACGACTTCAACGATTCCGGCGACGAGACCACGATCGACTATCAACGCATGTTGAAGATCGTCCTCGCGGCGAACTACACCGGCTATGTCGGGATCGAGTATGAAGGCGGACGCCTCAGTGAGTCGGAAGGAATCCTCGCAACCAAGCGGCTTCTGGAGCGCGTGCGAGATGCCTTGGTCGAACTGAGCGCTCCGGCAGTCCCCAAGCCGCGATAGCCGCCGCTATCCCGCGGATCAGCCCGCGAACCATGCCGCCAGGAACACGAAGATGTCCGCAACGTTGATCGTGCCGTTCTGGTCCACATCCGCCGCGGGGCTTCTGGCAAACCAGAGCGTCAAGAACTCGAAGATATCCCCGATCTGGGGCGCATCCGGCACGCCGGTAATGGATGTAATCCAGTCACGAGCGGTGGACAAGTTCACGCAGTAACTCGATGCGCCGTAGAGCGAGGAGCCGCCCCCGGTCACGGATACTGCTGTGCCGGCGAGTTGGAGTTGCCCACCGCCGCCAACAACAAAGAGTCCCGCACCCGAGTCGTTCATGGCAAACGTCGACTCGTGACTGTCCCCTCCGCCGCCGGGCGCATCGAAGCGGACTCGAAGCACCGTGCCCGTCGTCGCGATCGCGTTCGTGCCCCAAGTCTCGACGTGGGGGCCGTTCCAGTCCCAGCCCAGGTTGCCGGGCAACGGAGCTGCGGTCGTTGCACCCACACCCCCGAGCAGCACCGGAGTGCCCACGGCGGGTTGATCAGCGATCGAGTGCCAGCCTGGAACAGGCGTTGCGAGCCGAACGAGTTGAAGGTCAAGAACCGGATGCTCACGAATCTCGGCCGCTTGGTAAGTCTGCCCCCGCATCCAGAACGACGCTCCAACGGCACCGCCGACATGACGCGCGGAGAGCACCCAGTTGGGCGCAACCGGCACTGCCGATGAGCCGTACCAGTTGCCGACCCATCCGTTGGTCGGCGGCGCGATCGTGTTGAAGTTCGTGACCACGACGCCCGTTGCCGGGGTGGCCGCGGCAAGCAGTGTTGCCGCGGTGAGTGCTCCGAACACCTGTCCCCACGCGGATGAATGATTGCTCGCGCTGACTGTCATAGGCTGCGCTCCTGTTAGTGTGTCTGACATCTCGATGACGAAGGACGTGCTTGCGGACGCGAACCCTGAGCAATCGGCCTCGAAGTTCGATTGTGTCCAAGATTAGTCTTGATTCACCATGAGCAGTCAATACTCAAAACAAATCTTACCAATTCCCCCGAATTAGGTATACGAGGCACGCGCTGCGCCATCGACGCTACGCGAACAGCGTGCAATCGGTTCCGGACGCGAGTTGGAGACAAAACGACTCGAAATGGCGGCGATATGTCGCGATGTTCGCGGTTGCTGGAACCCGCATCGCACTCTGATGCGCTGATCGGCACATCCGACTGTGTAAAGCGAACATGAAACTGGCCTAAATTAATCTTCAGACCCAACGAAATAAAAACGTTTTCATGTTCGCCGGTAGCCGAGCGGCTGCTCCAGCAGGGTGTACGCCTCTCGGAAGGCTGTCATCCCGAGAAAGCCGACGGCCGCAAGACCGGCGAGCATCCAGCCTTCCTGCTTGTACCCCTGACCGAAGTGCCATGCGCACGCGTAGAGCGACAACCACAGGGCGCCGTACCGCCTGATTTTGTCCGCGGCTCGCGGACCCCGACCAAGGATCCTGGTCCGTCTCCAGGACAGCGCGATGAAAACGAGGACAAGGAAAGCGGGAGCCACGCCCGCCCATGCAGATACCCATGATGGCCACAGGCCGCCGGCGCCGCCGCGTTGATATCCAAAGAGGAAGATCATCGCGCTCCAGAAGAACCAGCCCAGCAGCGCCACCGCGACCGCCCGGCCCGAGAGCGATGGCACTTTCTTCCCTATGACATGTGAAGCAATGCCAACGGCCAGCGCGTGCGTCATAACCAGCCAGACGGGCAAGACGAACCTGAGCGAGAGGTTTGGCACGACCATCTGCCCGGCGTAGATGAGGCCGAGCACGACAAGGCCGATCGCCGGCACGAACTTGCCTACCCCATTGAAGAAGAGGATCGCGCCCGCAACGAGGAGCGTGAGCAGGACTGCACGCATCCCCAGTGGTGTTGCTCCCAGGACGGCCGCGCCGAAGGTGAGCGCCAGCAGCGCGATCGCCGCGTCAAGGCTGAGCCTTCCCGAGGGCAGTGGTCGCTCCGCGTGAGAAGTCTGATCGCGACGGAGGTCCACGATATCGTTCAGAGCGGTTGCGAAGCCAAAAAGCCCGAGCGCGTTGACCGCACTCCCCAGCAGCAGAACCCACAGAGATGCGCTGCGAAACTCCTCGGTACCGGGTTCCTCAGGGCTGGCGCGGGTCCAGAGGACCACAAACCAAACGTTCGCCACCGCGGCGAACGCTGTTGTCAGGCGCGTGAGGTGCAGCGCTGGCGACATCCGAAGCAGGAGCCGTCGCATCGGCACAGCGTAGTCGATCGGCGATTACTCCGTGGCGATCTACTGCAAAGGCCGCAGTCGCCTCAGCCTACCATGGCCCGATGCCCAAGCCAGCACGGAAGAAAACGCGCGGCGATCGCGCACCCACACCCCGGGTGGGGGTCGTGGTTAGTCGCTACAACACCTCCGTCACAGACGAACTCATGGAGGGAGCGGCCTCGGCGTATGTCATGCGGTGCGGAGACGCGGACGGGGTTGTGTTCCTTCCCGCGCCCGGGGCGTTCGAGTTGACCGTTATCGCCGCGGCGATGGCCGCCTCGGGCCGATTCGATGCCCTGGTGGCGATCGGGTGCATCATCAAGGGAGATACTCCGCACGATCAGCACCTCGCGCGTGCGGTGACCGACGGCCTGACCCGCGTATCTATCGATCATCGGATGCCTGTTGGCTTGGGCGTGCTGACGGTGAACAACGCACGGCAGGCACGCGAACGTGCCGGCGGCCGGCACGGGAACAAGGGCGAGGAGGCGATGAATGCCGCGCTTGATTCACTCGCCGTCCTCCGGGCGATCCGGTCTGGCGAGGGCGCGGTTGGAAGTTCCCAAACTCTTCCGGACAAGGCGGCAGCACGGGCCGGGCATCGCGCTTCGCCGGTTGCGCGCGGTCGCGGGCGCGGCGCCGGGAGGGCCGGCTGATGTCCGATGTTTCTCAACGCCAGATCCGGCGTCTGGCTTTTCAGGTGCTCTACCAACTCGATGCGCGGAGTGGTCAGGATCCCGATGCGGTCCTCGCCTCGACCATGAACCAGGATGAGGACTCCGCCGATCGGGTCGATTTTACTCCCGCCGACCGCAAGAAGGCCTTCGAACTCGCGAGCCAGTCGTACGCGAACCGGGACAAGGCCGACGCGTTCATGCTCGAGATCGCGCCGGGGTGGCCCGCGCACCGGCAGGCGGCGGTCGATCGCGCGATCCTTCGCCTGGCACACTTCGAGATGACGAGCGGGCGCACGCATCCGAAGATCGCGGTCAATGAGGCGATCGAACTCGCGAAACTCTTCAGCACGGACAAGTCGCCCGCGTTCATCAACGGGCTTCTGGACAAGTTGCTCAAGACCGTGCTGACGGAGACTCCCGATGGCACCGCGTCGGGCGAGGGTCCGCGCTCCGAGCCGCAAGAGGAACTTCCGGGGACCGGCACGCGCGCACGCGGCGGGGAACAACCCGGCACGGTGGAGGCCGCCTGAATCATGGCGTTCTTCAAATCGGTTCTCGACAAAATCAAGGATGGGCTGGTCCGCACACGCGAGGTATTTGCCGGGGCGATCCGCTCGATCCTCATCGGGCGTGTCCTCACCGACGAGGTGATCGAGGAACTTGAAACCGCACTCCTCCAGGCCGATGTGGGAGTTGCCGGGACGCGAAAACTCATCGACGGCATCACCGAGGGGTACAAGGCCGGCAAGATGACGCGCGGCGAGGACGTCCTTGACTACATGAAGCGGGAACTCAAGGCCCTCTGGCCAGAGGCCGACCGCCTTCTGCGTCTCGCGCCTCCTGGCACGGGTCCGACCGTGATCTTTGTCACCGGCATCAATGGCGCGGGAAAAACCACCAGTATCGCCAAACTCTGCGCCATGCTCCGCAAGGACAACAAGCGCGTGCTCCTCGCCGCGTGCGACACTTTCCGCGCCGGTGCGGTGCGGCAACTGGAGATCTGGGGCGAGCGGCTGGGCGTGGACATCGTGAAGGGGCAGCAGGGGGGGGATCCCGCCGCGGTCGCATTTGACGCGTGCAAAGCCGCGCTCTCACGGAGTGTCGATGTCCTGATACTCGACACCGCGGGTCGGTTGCAGACGCAGGACCCGTTGATGCGCCAACTCACGAAGATTCGCTCCGTGGTCGCGCGGCAGATCCCGGGGGCTCCCCACGAGACGCTCCTGGTACTCGACGCTACCAGCGGCCAGAACGCCCTGCGTCAGGCGGAGGAGTTCGCCAAGGCCGCGGAGGTCACGGGCATATTCCTCGCCAAACTCGATGGCACCGCCAAGGGCGGCATCGTCGTGGCAATCCGGCACGCGACGGACATACCGGTTAAGTTCGTCGGTGTCGGCGAGACGCCCGATGACATTGAGCCGTTTGACCCCGATCGTTTCGTTGAGGCCCTGTTCGCCGCATGAGCGGGCAAGGGAAGACACGCGCGGACCGCTTTCACACGATCATCGTGGGGCTGGGGGCGATGGGCTCCGCGGCGGCGGCGAACCTTGCGCGCCGGGGTGTGCGGGTTCTGGGCATCGAGCAGTTCGCACTGGGCCACGCGAGGGGCTCATCCCACGGTCACTCGCGCATGATCCGGATGTGCTATTACGAGCACCCGGACTATGTGCCGCTGCTGCGGCGTGCGTATGAACTGTGGCGGGAGACGGAGGCAGCCTCGTCCGCGAAACTCCTGCATATCACGGGCGGGGTGTACATGGGGCCGCCGGATTCGCTCGCGGTGAGTGGCGCAATCCGTGCCGCGGTGGCGCACCACCTCGACCACGAGTTGCTTGATCGCGGTGACCTTGCGAAGCGTTACCCGCAGTTCAATGTTCCGGACGATCACTCAGCGCTCTTCGAGCCGGTGGCGGGATACCTGGTTCCCGAGGCGGTGATCGCGGCGCACCTTTCGCTTGCCCGCGCTGCGGGCGCGACCCTCCGCGACAACGAGCGCGTGGACTCCTACGACGCGGATGGCGCTCGTGTGCGCCTGTACACGAGCGCGGGTGAGTACGAGGCGGATCGCGTGATCTTCACCAGCGGCGCTTGGGCCACGCGAGTTGTCACAGACCTCGGCATCGAGGTCGCGGCGTCGCGCCAGGTCATGGGCTGGGTGCGGCCAGAGAAGCCGGAGATGTTCGCCGAGGGGGCATGTCCCGTCTGGGCGATTGACTGTCCTCTCGCCTTGGCGGACGTTCGCGCGGGCCTGTATTACGGCTTCCCTGCTGATGCCGGCGGCGCTCCCGGCTTCAAGATCGCGCGGCACGCTGTCGGCCCGCCTATCAACCCCGATCGTGCGGACTTGAATCCGGTGCCGAGTGATGAGGCTGACTTCCGGCCCGCCCTCCGCGCGTTCCTGCCCGATGCCGATGGGCCGCTCATCGCGGCCCGCATCTGCATGTACGAGAACAGCCCCGACGGCCACTTCATCATCGATCGGCATCCGCGCCATGCCAATGTCATCATCGCGTGCGGTTTCTCCGGGCACGGGTTCAAGTTCGCGAGCGTCGTTGGCGAGGTGCTCGCGGACCTGGCCGCAGATGGAGCAACTCGTCACCCGATCGGATTTCTGGGCCTTGCACGCTTCGGTCGGTTGCAGGCATAAGAAAACGCGGAAGCGCCATCGCAGCGGTTCTTACACCCGGGGTAGCCGCTCGGAATGCCCAGCGGGCCGCACACGCTGTCATCGCTCTCCGGTCACACCCGCCCGAACCGCTTGTCGAGTTCACCGATCGACACGCGGATAGAGGTGGGCCGTCCGTGCGGGCAGTTGCTCGCGCGTCCGACGGCATCGCGCAGGCGGATGAGTTCGAGCAGTTCCGCATGGCTCATGCGGTCGCCGGCCTTGATCGCCGCCTTGCACGCCATCATGTCGAGAACCTCGTGGAGCGTCTCCTCGTTGCCGGGCATGAAGCCCTCGGCCTCAGCGCGCTCCAGCATTTCGCGCAGAAAGCCGCCGGGCTCGACACCCTTGTCGAACAGGAACGTCGGGAAAGACTGCACGGCGAGGCTCGACGGCCCGATCGCCTCGACCGACACGCCCAGGCGCTCCAGCAGCGGGCGGAGGTCATCGGCCCGCGCCATCTGCGCGGGGGAAGCCTCGACCACGGCGGGCACCAGCATCCGCTGGCTCTCCAGTGCGCCGCCCTCCGCGCTCACGCGGGCGAGCAGGTACTCGAACATCACCCGCTCGTGCAGCGCGTGCTGATCGACGATCACCAGGCCCTGCTCATCCTCGGTGACGACATACTGGTTGTGAACCTGAAGCACGCGCTCCGCCGGTCGCGGCGCGCTGAGCACGGCCTCGGGCGCGGGGGACCCGGCGGGATTTTCTAATCTCTCTCCGGGCGTCGCCTCAACCGCTGATGCACCCTCGTTGGCCCGTGTCATCGCGTCGCGAAGCAAGCCGAAGGAAATCCGCTCCTGCGAAGGCGGCGAAGTGGCCCGCGTAAACTGCTCGACGAACCGGCTGATGCGCCCCGGCTCATCGCCGGTTGATTCAGCGGCGTAGCCCGGTCCCGTGCCGAGCAGCCCCGGAGAATCGCCCCCCCTGCCAAAACCCCCGCCACCAAAGCCGGTGCGTCCAATCTGGGGCGTGAGGTCCGCACGCTGGAGCGCATCTCGCACCGCGCGCAGCACCGACGAGTGGACCATCGACTGATCGCGGAAACGTACCTCCGTCTTCTGCGGGTGGACGTTGACATCCACTGCTCCCGGGTCCATCTCGATCATCACCACCGCGGTCGGGTAGCGCCCCGGCTCGATCAGGCCCCGGTACGCCTCGCGGATCGCGTGCTGGATCGTGCGGTCGCGCACGGGCCGACCGTTGACGTAGACCTTCATCGCTTTGGCCGAAGCACGGGCGACTGAGGGCCGACCGATGAGGCCCCAGAGCGCCAGGCCGCGCGCATCGTCGAACTCGTCAAGGCTCGCCTCGATCAGTTCTGGGGCGAGTTCCTTTCCCAGCACCGCCAGCACACGCTCACGCGGCGAC
>CAYMWG010000017.1:0-21522 GCA_964393765.1 uncultured Phycisphaeraceae bacterium | reverse complement strand
GTTCATCTATCCGGCGATGGAGGACTTCCGCATCGATGTGCGGATGGAGTCGGGCTTGAACGCGCAGACGGTGCAACTGAGCGTCAAGCCCTTCACGCTCATCGGCGCGACGACGCGCGCGGGGCTGGTGTCCGCGCCGCTGCGGAGCCGCTTCGGCATTTCCCACAACTTGCGCTACTACACCAGCGCGGAGTTGCTCACGATCCTTACGCGGTCGTGCGAGTTGCTGGGGGTGAAAGCAGAACAGCAAAGCAGCAGAGCGGCAAAGCAGCAAATGGAGGCAGCAGGAACGGGTGCCCTCGCGATGATCGCCGCCCGCTCGCGCGGCACGCCGCGCATCGCCAACCGGTTGCTGCGGCGCGTCCGCGACTTTGCGCAGGTCCGCGGCGACGGCACCCTGACGGAGCAGATGGTCACCGACTCACTCGCCCTCGAAGGCGTCGACACGCTCGGGCTGGATGAACTCGACCGGGCGTACCTGCGCGTGATCGCCAAGGTCTACGGCGGCGGGCCGGTGGGGCTTGAGGCCGTCGCCGCGACGCTCAACCAGGACTCGGGCACGCTCGAAGATGTCGTCGAGCCGTTCCTCCTGCAGATCGGCTTCCTGGCCCGCACCCGCCGAGGCCGGATGCTTACGCCAACGGGCGCTTCCCACATTGGCGTGCCCGGCGCCGGGCATTCGGCAACGGAAAGCGCGCTGTTCGAGAGTTAGGGGCGCTGCGCCTCGCCCGGGTCGGGGACAACATGAGGGGACCACGGCTGGGCATCCAGGCGCGTCACCGACAGGTCGCCCTCGTCGAACACAACCGTTTCATTCTCGCCGGGTGCAAAGCCGTCCCGCCGGTGATACAGGATGAGCCCACCTTCCGTGGGGGCGACGAGCGAAACGCCCGCGGTGGAGCGTGTAGGCGTTGGCCATCTGCCCGTCGCCAGATAGACCTGCGCGCTGCGCTGTGGCGCGAATCCGCCAACAAACAGCGGCGCATCCTGCGTGCCCAGCCAGGCAAACAGTGCCGCCCACTGAGGCGGATTTGGCCGGTGCATGGTCAGGGGCACGATTGAGAGCGCCAGCGCTGCCGCCGCCGCGACGGGCAAGGCCCACGCGGTGACCCTGCGCCAGACAGCGCGAATGCGCACAGGAGCGAGACGCGACAGAAAGACCGCGCTTGCGAGTGCCGCGAACGGATAGATAACGACCATGTAGCGCGGGCGCTTGTCGGGGAAGAGCGACAGCGCCAGGAGCCACCCGCCGCACCAGATCAGCGACAGCCACAGGGCCGCGCGCTGCCGGCGCGAACCCTCGGTTCGCGCCAGCGCGACGTACCCAAAGAGACTCGTCGCCAGCCACGGCCAGTAGTTCTTCAGGAGGTGCGCGAGGTAGTAGGCCGGACTGCCGCTCCCTTGGTTGACATCGGCGATCGGCGCGGCGGCAGCGCGCCCGATCACCTCTCGCCCGAAATACTGCGCGGTAAACTCGGCCCCGTGCAGGTCCCACATGGAAAGATGCCACGGCGCAGCGGCGGCGAAGGCGACCGCGAGCGACAGCCCGAGCCAGACGACCCATCGGCCCCGACCGGCAACGCACAGCCACGCGCCAAGCAGCGGGAGCGTGAGCAGCGGCACCACCGGCTTGACCATCAACGCCAGACCGATCCATGCTCCGGCAGCGGCGAAGGGCCCGAATCTGAATCTCACCCGCTCGGTGACGGTGCCACTCACCGCCCGTACCGCCGTCGCCACCGAGCACGCCGCGAGCACCAGGAACAGCGTCACCCACAGGTCCAGCGAGAACGCGCGGGCGTGCCGCACAAACTCCCAGGTCAGCGCGAGCACCACCCCCGCGCCAAGGCCGACAGCACGCCCGCCCAGCAGCCGCCCCAGCCGGGCGACGGCCAGCACGCACAGCACGCACGCCAGCACGCTGCCGAGCCTCGCGGCAAGAACGGTCGGACCCAGCGCTGCCAGCGGCGCGCCGTTCATCCAGAACGCCAGCGGCGGCTTGTTGAAGTAAGGCTGGTCGGCAACGCCGAGGAGAGACCAGAGGTGCGCGAGATCGCCATCAGCCGCGCCGCTCCACGCCCGCATCGCGATCGCGGAATACCACGCGGTGTCGGTCGCAAGCGCGCCCTGATTCAGTTTGGGGATGCACAGAAGCAGCGCGATGCCAGCGGGGATGAGCGCGTGCCGGCAGCGGACCCAGATGTGCTTGTACGATACGGGACGCATGCATGCAGCGTACAGCAACCGCGCCCGGGCTGGGGAAGAGTCAGGTCTTGGCGACCGCTTCCTTTGCTTCTTTTTTCTTGGAAGTCTTGCGCTTGCGGGGCTCCTCGGGCTCGTTCATGATGCTCTCCTCAATGAAGAGATAGCACCGGCACGAGGGGCAGCGAGTGAGTTTGCCGGTCATCAGCGCGCTGAGCGACTCAACCGGGATCGCCATCATGCACGCCGAGCAGGATCCCTCGTGCGCCCGGCGATCGATCATCTCGATGTGGGCCATCGCCTCGTCGCCCCGGGTCCTGACCATCAGCTCAAACTCGTTGAGGCTTGAAGGGAGAATCGCCTTTGCGAGTTCGGCCCTCTGTGCAGTCAGTTCGGCCACGCGGTCCTTGATCTCCGAGGAGCGCTCATCGCGGTCCTTGCCGGCCTTGGCGACAATGCGGATGCGTTCCTCGTGCTGGGACTCGAGTTCCTTCAGGCGCGAGGCGGACTGATCGACCTTCCCCATCGCCTCAAGCGCACGTTCCTCGCACTCGGCCTTCTGGGTCTTGAAGTTGTTCAGTTCGGTCACGAGGGCCTGATATTCCTTCGCGGTCTTCGTCTGGTTCATCTGCTCTCGCAGTTGGGCCATGCGGGCTTCCAGGCGCTGTGCTTCCCCTTCGTCGTTCGCCGCGGCAGCCCGAACCTGACGGACCTGACCGGAGAGGTCGGTCTTGGTTTTCTCGTACTCTCCGAGTTGGCCCTGCTGCTGGGAAAGAAAACGCTCCGCCGCCTCGAGGCGTTGCCTCAGGCCGCGGAGCTGTTTGTCGACTCGGAACAGGTCAAGGAGCTGCTTGGTAAGGCTCATGCACTCGCCTCGGGGAAACACGGAATGTCAGGCCACCGAACAGATCAACTATACACCGCGCCGGGTTGTTTGGCACGCCTGGACACCGACTTTGCAGCGATCTATTGGCGAAAATGCCGACTACACGGAACCATCGCTGACCCGGTCGTACAACGTTCGCACTACAGCAGCCCGATCAGCCAATACGCCACGGGTGCCACCAGAAGCACCGAGTCGATCATGTCCAGAACCCCGCCGAACCCGGGGATTTTTCCCGAATCCTTAATCCCCGCGTCCCGCTTGAGAATCGAAGCGAGCAAGTCCCCGGCCTGCCCCGCAAGGGCGATGACCGCCCCCCCCGCCGCGCCGAGCCAGTACGGGACTGTGGCGAGGACGCCGGTACCGGTGCCGTAGGTCTGGTGCAGGTAGACGCAAAGCACCGCGATCGCAGCCCCGCCGACCACACCGCCTGCCAGCCCCTCCCAGGTTTTGCCGGGGCTGATCCAGAGGATCAACTTGTGCCGCCCGATGGACTTGCCGGTGAAGTAGGCGGCGGTGTCGCACGCCTTGGTGATTGCGATGACGGAGAGCAGGAGCCAGGCGGAGTGCTCCTTCCGGATCGCGAGCATGAAGCCGAGCATGAGTCCCAGGAAGACGAACGCAAACATGGCCGCCCCGGCGGCCGCCGTGGCTCCCTTCAGGTGCTTGGCCCGGATATGCCACAAAAGCGACCCGATAAGCACGAGCGCCCCGCACGTCGCGACGATGGCTACCGAGCGTCCCGACGACAACCTCTCGGGCAATGCGCCCGAGACCAGCAGCCCGCTGATCGCGGCGATCGACATCCATCGGCGCGATGCGGTGACCCCCCCCGCATGAAAGATCCGGCCGAGTTCCCGCGCGGCGATCGACACGATGATCAGCCCGAGCGCGAACAGCACCAGGCCGGGCGGGTTGGTCCCGGTGTTGTCGGTATCAAACCACCTCAGAACCGACGGGCAGGGTTGGCGATCGATCCACTCATCGAGCCACAGAAGGCCGATGAGCGCGGCGATGAACACGGGGCCCAGCAGGAGTCGATTGCGCAGCACGGAACAAAGTCTAGCGACCCGTTCGAGGCGTGCGCGTGCCCGTCTCGCTCAGCCCGCCGAACCGGCGCGAGCGGGAGGTATAGTCGCGAATCGCCGCGTGGAGGTCCGCCACGCCGAAGTCCGGCCAGAGGACGGGGGTGACGTGAAGTTCCGCGTACGAGATCTGCCAGAGCAGGTAGTTGCTCACCCGCATCTCGCCGGCCGTGCGGATCAGCAGGTCCGGGTCAGGCAGTCCGGACGTATAGAGGTGTGAGGAGATCATCTCCTGGGTGATCGAACCGGCGTCCAGTTTACCCGCGGCCACCTCGCTCGCGATTGCGCGGCAGGCATCGGTGATCTCCGCGCGCGAGCCGTAGTTGACGGCCAGGCACAGCGTGGCCCCCGTGTTCCCAGAGGTCGCCTCGACGATCCGGTCCACTGTCCTGAGCACCGCCTCGGGCAGGCCATCACGCCGGCCCAGTTGCTTGAAACGGATGTTCTCCTGCATCAGACGGTCGAGTTCCCCGTCCAAGTAGGTCGTGTACAGGTCCATGAGGCTCTGGACCTCATCGGCGGGCCGCTTCCAGTTCTCCATCGAGAACGAATAGAGCGTGAGCACTTCAACTCCCAGTTTCCCGCACTCTTCCAGCACCGCCCGAACCGCTGCCGCGCCGTTGCGGTGCCCGAACATGCGAGGGAAACCGCGTTGGCTGGCCCATCGTCCGTTTCCGTCCATGATGATCGCGATATGTCGCGGGATCCGAGCGGGATCGACATCAGGGAGGCGACCCAGCGGGTCGGCCTTGGGCGCGCGCTCCCGCATCCGGCGCACGACTTCGAGGGTTGCCGCGTCCGGCGCGAGGGCGCTGGGGCACGGGGAAGATGCGGCCTGGACGTTCGGAATGGCGGCAGTGTGCGGCATAGGTGACGGCAAGCCCGCGATGATAGGAAACACAGGGGTCTCCCCGTCCGACGTACGAACTCCCACACCCCGGGTTCGCCCAAGTGTTTCGGAGCACGGGCCGACGTCTTTCCACCTCCGAACCTCAAGCCTCGATAATCGTCTGAGCGCGGTCCGGTCCCACACTGATGTGGGAGACCCGGACGCCCACGCCGCGCTCGATGAGTTCGAGGTACCTTCGCGCTGCGCTGGGAAGGTCGGCCCGCCGGCGGACGCCGGTGATGTCCTCCGCAAACCCCGGCACCGTTTCGTACACCGGCTCGACGGTTCCAAGAACATCGGCGTCCGGCGGGAAGCGGCCCGTGACCACCGCTCCCACCCCACCGGAGTTCACAAGCCTGTAGGCGGTGCAGACCCTGAGTTCATCGATGCCCGAAAGAACGTCCAAAAGCATGACGGCGAGCGACGAGACGCCGTTGAGCATCCCCGCGTAGCGCACGGCCACCAGGTCCAGCCAGCCCACCCGGCGCGGACGGCCCGTGGTGGTCCCATACTCGCGTCCGCGCTGGCGGATGCCCTCGCCGATGGCGTTGATCTGCTCGGTGGGCATCGGCCCGTTGCCCACCCGCGTGGAGTAAGCCTTCACGACGCCGATCACGTTCCCGATCCGCGTTCCCGGGACGCCCGTTCCCGACGGAATTCCGAGCGCGGTCGTCGAGGATGAGGTGACGAACGGGTGGGTGCCGTGATCGACATCGAGCAGCGCGGCGTTCGCGCCCTCGAAGAGCACCCGCTTCCCCGCGGCAAGGTGATCGTGGAGCAGGTACGTCGTGTCCTTGATCGCCGACGCCAGGCGGCGGCCCATCGGCTCCGCCCACGCGATGAGTTCGTCCGGCGTGTACGTCTTCTCGCCGCCCATCGCGCTGAGATACGCGTTCTTAAGGGCGCAGATGTGCCGGAGCCGCCGAGAGAGGACATCAATCCGCAGAAGATCCTCGACACGCACGGCCGTCGCGCGGTGCGCCTTGTCGGCATAGCACGGCCCGATCCCGCGTTTGGTGGTGCCGATCGCCTGGCTCGGGGCCGCAGCGGTGGCCTCCCCCGCGGTTGGGATGTTCCCCGCCTGCACGAGCAGACGCTCGCGCAGTTCGTCCTCGGCCTTGTGGTAGGGCATGACCACATGGGCGCGGCTGGAGAGCACCAGCCCGGTCGTGTCCACCCCGCGCGACCCCAGGCCGTCGAGTTCGCGGATCAGCACCTCAGGGTCAACCACCACGCCGTTACCGATGATCGAGAGTTTTCCCGGGTAGAGAATGCCCGACGGGACTAAGTGGAGCGCGTAGCGCTCGCCCGCGACCACCACGGAGTGCCCGGCATTCGCCCCTCCGTTATACCTCACGATCGCATCGAATGAGGGAGACAGGAGGTCCACGATCTTGCCCTTGCCCTCATCGCCCCACTGAAGGCCAACGACGGCGGTGCAGGCACTGGCGTGGTGTTGGGATTCGTTGGTCATGTGCTCTCTCTCCCACCCCCTCGCCAACGCGCGAATGCCCGGAAGATTAGCGGACGGGGCGGTATTGGGACGGGGGGGGTCAAGCGGCGGCACGATCGCGTCGATAACCACAGCAGACCCAGGAACCAACCATGGCCGGCGATCAGATTCGAATTATGTGCCCGAGCCTGACCTGCCGGCGTGTGCTGGCCGTGCCCACCACCTCCCGCGGCAAGAACGTCCGGTGCAAGGGCTGCGGCTCGACCATCCGTGTTCCGGAAAAGCCGGTCGCACCCCCTGCAAAGAACGCTGCTCCGGCGGCTCAAACTGCCGGCACCACCGTGCAGAGCGCAAAGGCCGCGTAGTCCACTGACTAACGATGCCGGCACGGAGTGCCGTCCATCAGCGCGGCCTAGTCGACGGCGTCGAGGGCGACATCCAACTCAACGGTTCGAGGCGCGAGGCAGGCATCCTCGGTGCAGGCCTGGTACGTCACGCCGATGAGAGGCGTCCCATTCCACACGCCGGTGCGTTCCACCACAACCGTCAACTCGAAGCCGCCGGAATGCACCCGGAGTCTGCCATCGACTCCGAAGGGTGTTCCGGCCGTGTAGTCGGCAAAGATGTCCACGCCGCTCCCCCCGACGATGCTCACCCGCAGCGGGATCAGGTCCGCCGTATCGGGACCATCGCCCACGTCCGCCGCGTTGATGTGGTACCCCTCCGCGATGCGAAAACGGAGCGTGAGTGACGCGGGTCTGCCGGGGCTGAGCGCCAGCCGCTCCACGGCGGCATGTACCTCCACGGGCGTGAAGTCCGCGGCGACGGCTTGGCGCGGCTGAGTGTCAGCAGCAAACGCAGTTTCCACCGCACCCTTATCAACCCTCAGAAGACGGAGCAGCGCACGCGTCGAGCCCGCCGCGCCCAGGGGGGCATCGGCCAGAAAGGCGCTGATGGAGCGCAGCGCGCGGACAGCACGGTCGAAGTACGCGCTATCGCCGGTGACCTCAAAGAGGTCGATCAGTGTGTTGACCATCACCGATGAGCCGCTCGGGATCGCCCCGTCGTACGCCGATCGGGCGCGGACAAACAGGTCGGGCTGATCGGCGAGCGTGTCGAAGAACGCCCCGGAGGCGGCATCGCCGAAACGTCCCTCGACATCGGCGATGAGCCCTCGCGCCTGATCGAGCCACTTGCCGGAAGCGTCGTTGCCCGTCCGGTGGAGTTCCACACAGGCGTGGGCCATGCAGGCATAGTCCTCGAGAAACCCTCCGACCTCATCGCCTGCCGGGCTCTCGGCGCGCCACGCACGCTGGAGCCCGCCGCCGCCCCCGCGCCCGCCGCGCATCCGCTCCAGGACGAACGCCGCGGCCCGTTCTCCCGCCGCGATAAAGTCGGGGCGAGCGAGCGATGCGCCGGCGCGGGCGAACGCCGCGATCATCAGACCGTTCCATCCGGAAATGACCTTGTCATCGGTCGACGGCTGGTCGCGCTGGGCCCGGGCGTCATAGAGCAACCCATTGATCCGCTCGACCTTCGAGAGAAGTTCCGCCTCGCTCAGCCCCAATGCCTGCGCGACGACGGATGGCACATCCGCCCACCGGAGCACATTGGCGGGCGGGTCGTCCGGGTGGTGCGGATCACGGAAGTTCGGACCCTTGTCGAGGGCGTAAACCTTGATCGCCAGTACGGCATCCGCGGGTTCGAGAACCCCGCGAACCTGCGCAGGCGTCCACAGATAGTTCTGCCCCTCGCGATGGTTGACCTCGGCATCCTGCGCCGAGAAAAAACCGTTCCCCACCCCCCCCCCGGTCGCCGTCATCTCCCGCAGAACGTATTCGAGCGTCCGTTCCGCGGTGCGGCGGTACAGCGGCTCATCAAACACGCGGGCGGCCGCGCTGAACACCGCGGCCAACTGCGCATTGTCGTACAGCATCTTCTCAAAGTGCGGGACCACCCACCGGGCATCCACGCTGTAGCGGTGGAACCCGCCGCCGACCTGATCGAAGATGCCGCCGAGGGCCATCTGCGTGAGTGTGACGCGCAGCGCGGCATCGATGGCGCGGCGTGTCGCCTCGTCCGCGCTCGCTCGGACCTCCAGAAGCAACTCGATGTACACCGGCTGTGGGAACTTTGGTGCGCTGCCGAACCCCCCATGCCGGTCATCGTGAAGACGAATAAGCCCGGCAACGGCCTCCTGGACCTGCGCAACCCCGATACGGACGGGCGCACTCTGGGCCGCGAGGCGCTCGCGAACCGCTTCCGCGAGTTTGTCGGCCTGCTCGGTCACCTCCGCGCGCTGATCTCGCCAGGCATCTGAGATGCTCTGCAGCACGCGCGGGAACGTCGGCATCGCCCCTCCGTCCCCGCCGCCACCGACAAACCTCGGCTCCGCGGGAAAGTACGTCCCCGCCCAGAAGGGCTTGAGCGAGCGCGGCTCGAGGAACACGCTCATCGGCCAGCCGCCGTGCGAGGTGAACGCTTGCACCGCCGCCATGTACACGTCGTCCACATCGGGCCGCTGCTCGCGGTCAACCTTGATGCACACAAACAACCGGTTCATCAGCGCGGCAATGGCGTCGCTCTCGAACGACTCCCGCTCCATGACGTGGCACCAGTAACACGTCGAATACCCGATGCTCAGGAAGATGGGGACGTTGCGCTGGCGAGCTTCTTCAAACGCTTCCGCCCCCCACGGGTGCCAGTCCACCGGGTTGAACCGATGCTGAAGCAGGTAGGGGCTGCTCGAACGCGCGAGCCGGTTCTCACGGCGCACGGGTGGACGCGGCGTTGGAGGCGGGAACATGGGCGAGTCTACGCGCCCGGGCTGGCGCGCATGATGGTGCCCTCTCGCTCAGACCGGCCGAACGTTCATCGGCCTGACAATGAGTGTGCGGACCATCTGGGGTGGGGGCTGATCCGTACGCGCGTCCGGTGGTAGCGCCGTCGCCGGAAGCCCGGCCCCACGGGTTGCCCTTGACACGCCGCGCACCGCCGCGCGAGCCGAGATGAACGCGGCATCCGGCGGGAGCATGGCCCCGGAGACGTTGACATAGTCCCGCATGGTGCGCTCTGTGTTCTCGTCGTCGCGGGAAGCGCGGGCAAACCATTCCTCGAACGCCTCCGTGTAGGACGCTGCCGCGACCGCCAGCGATGCCGTCGGGCCACCGGAGAACGCCGACAGCATCGCGGACCGCAGCTCGGCAAGTTGTTTGCGCAGATCGATACGGAGCAGGGCGATCCGCCCGCCCGCAGCGCGGCTCATCACCGGCAGAGCAATCGAAAACACCCGGCGCATCAGACGCACCTCCGCGCGCTGGGCGAGGCTCTCTGTCGGGCCGCGAACAGTGACAAGGCCATTCGCCCCGGCCAAACGGTCCAGCGCGCCCGCGATGGCCGTGCTGATGAGCGGGTCCGGGCCGCCCTTGAGGAGGTCGGTGCAGACTGCGTCGAGCCAGCGATCCGCTTGGTCGCCGGGGACGGACTGGTGCTGCAAGGCCCGGCCCGTGATCGAGGCCAACAACGCGTCCGAGAACATGTCGCGCTCCGCGCCCGCAACACCCACGAACGCCGCTTCTCCGCCGGGCGCGGTGCCCCCGACAAGGCCCGCCCTCCACAGCGGCCCCGACCATCGCCAGGATTCCAGCACTCGCAGCAGACGCGGCACGCGCGAGACCGCTTCGCGGACGGCCTCGCGTGACCGTCCCTCCGCCGGTTCGGGCACGAGCGTGACCGCGGCATCGGCGAGCATGAGCGCAACGGTCGCGGGGAGTTCTCGCGTGGTGAGGTGGTACGGTGAGACAACCAGCCTCAGCGTGCTCGCGGCGCCAGCGGCCTGTTCGGGCCTGAACGTTTTGGGATGGGCAGCGCGGCGGGCCATGGTCTATCGCTTGTAGCCGCGGGGATGAGCGCGGTACCAGTTCCACGCCGTCGCCACGATCCCGTCGAGGTCGGTGTGCCGCGCCTTCCAGCCGATCTCCCCGCGGATCTTGCGTGGATCGGCGAAGAGTTCGGGCGGATCGCCGGGGCGGCGCGGGCCTTCCTTGATTTGAAACTGCTTGCCGGTCACGCGCCTCACCGAGTCGATCACCTGTCGCACGGAGAACCCGTTGCCGATCCCGAGGTTGTAGATCCGCTGCTCGCCGGGCTTCAGGGCAGCCATCACCGCGACGTGCGCATCGATCAGGTCCACCACATGCACATAATCGCGGATGCAGGTGCCATCGGACGTCGGGTAGTCGGTACCGAAGACCGTGAACGCCTCTCGCTGGCCCAGCACCACCTGCAGCGCGACGGGGATGATGTGGGTCTCGGGCTCGTGATGCTCGCCGATCAGTCCGGCCGGGTCCGACCCGGCGACATTGAAGTAGCGCAGGAAGGCCATCGAGAACGGCGTGCCGGCCAACCCGCACTTCGCGCCATAGTCCATGAGCATCCGCTCGGTATGGAGTTTGGACCAGCCGTAGGGGTTGATCGGCGACTGCGGGCATGTCTCACTGATCGGGATGTTCTCGCGCGCGGGCTCCCCGTAACTCGCGCAGGTGCTGGAGAACACGAACTTCCTCACACCGCCGCCGCTCAGAGCGTGCGAGGCATCGACCCCTTCCAGCAGGCCCAGTGCAGCGCCCGTGTTGGCGCGGTAGTACCGCAGCGGCTCCGTCACGCTCTCGCCGACATACGCCAGCGCCGCAAAGTGCATCACCGTGTCCACGCGATGCTCGGTGAACAGTCTCAGCATGAGGTCGCGGTCGCCGACATCGGCGCAGACGAACGTCAGCCGCCCCTTCGCCGTCAAGCCGAGGATGTCCATCGCTTCGCTGTGACCGCGGAAAAGATTGTCCACGGCGACGACGTGGTGACCGTCGGCCAGCAGTCGCTGGACGGCGTGCGAGCCGATGTATCCCGCGCCGCCCGTGACCATGATCGACATCGCGCTCGCTCCTGTGCCCGCGCCCTCGCACCGCGATCGGGCCGATGATAGTGCGGAACACCGCTTAGGATGCGCAGATGCCCACCGTTCCATTTGACCCGTCATCCACCGAGGACACCCGCCCCGCGCCGGGCGGACAACGAACCCATGCGCCGGGAAGCGCCGCGACCGTCGCGGCCCGCGCGGCGATCTCGGGCATCCTGACCGGCTTTGCCAACCTCGTCCCGGGGATCAGCGCGGGCGCGGTGCTCCTCGCCACGGGCATCTTTCAGGACTTCATCAACGCCATGTCCGAACTGGCCACATTCAAGTTTCGCGCGCGCTCGCTCCTGCTCCTCGGGATGCTCGGGATCGGCTGGGTCAGCGCGGTCCTGCTGGGCGCGGGACTGGTCAAGGGCCTTGTCACAGACCACCGATGGGTGATGTACAGCCTCTTCATCGGACTCACGCTCGGCGGCGTACCGCTTGTCTGGCTGAAGCGGAGCGACCGGGACACGGGCTTCTGGGTCGCCGCGGCGGTGGGCCTCTCGATCATGACCGGGCTTGGCCTCATGCAGATGACCGGCGTGCTCGGGTCGGGGGATGCAACCGCTGGCGTCCCGATGCTCGTGCTCGCGGGGGTGCTCGCCGCGGGCGCAACGGTTCTCCCCGGCGGGAGCGGGACGTTCGTTCTCCTCCTCATGGGCCTCTACGTCCCGATCCTGACCAGCGTGAGTCTGGTGAAGGATGCGATGGTCGCGCGGGACGTGAGCGCGATGTTCGCGCAAACATGGATTCTTGGGCCGTTCGCCATCGGGATGCTCGGAGGCCTTGTCAGCGTCAGCCTCCTGACCAAGTGGTCGCTCGCGAGGTTCCCGCGCGCGACCTATGGCCTGCTGCTGGGTCTATTGGTCGGCTCGGTCGTCGGCCTGTTCCCCTTCCAACGCGGCATCGCACCAAGCATCGGCGACGTGGTGAAGGGTCAGGTTGTGACGCCGGAAACGCTGCCGCGGATTGAGCCGGACGATTGGCCCGTCCAGTTCTTCGCACCGACGGTGATCGAAGCGGCGATCGCCCTCGGCCTCATTGGGGCGGCGCTCGTGCTGACGGTCGGCCTGTGCAAACTGGAGTCGCGCATGGAAGAGCGCGAGCGCCCAGCCACTCATTAGCCGCGCCTTTGGGGTGCAAGTGGTGAGGCGCGGCGCGACATCCATCCACCGATCAGCGGGCCCGGCGTGCGCAAACGCCAGATCAGCAGTCCCAGCCCGCACAGTGTCATCGCAACGCTGAGCCACTGCCCGCGCGACAGCCCGAGCGGGCGTCCCACCGCGAACTGATCATCGGGCAGGCGCACAACCTCCGTCAGGATGCGCAGCACACCGTACGTCATCAGCCAGATGGCGACGATGAACCCCGCGCGCCGGGGCCTCGCCCAGAACCCCCATGCAATCGCCCCGAGCACCAGACCCTCGGCGGTCGCCTGGTACAACTGGCTTGGGTGCCGGCTCGAGAGCAGCGGCCGCAGTTGCTCCGCGTAGGCCGCGGCCTTGTCAACGAGAATCTCGAGTTGCACGCCAAAGGGTCGGCCCGGTGCGGCCGACTCGGCGAGCGCGTGCAGTTGCCGACCCTGCCCGGAACTCAGGACGGGAGCCTTCGCACTTAGCAGTTCCTGTGGGAACTGCACGCTCCACCAAGGTCCCGGCGTGCCCGGAGCCGCGACGATGCGCCCAAGCAACTCGCCGTTCACAAAGTTTGCGCAGCGCCCGAAGAACAGCCCGATGGGCGAGGCGAGCGCGATCGCGTCCATGACGTGCAAGGTTGGCGGCCCGCCCTCGATCCGCGTTGCGTCCCCACGCGTCTGAGCGGGTTCCTCCGCTGGCCAGCCGCGAGACACCCGCCACGCGGCGAACACCAGGCCGACAAACGCCCCGTGCGAAGCCATGCCCCCCTTGTTGATCGCCAGCACTCCCCACCACGGGAAGAAATCAAAGAACGTCCACAGGAGCGCGGGCTGGTAGAAGACGATGTAGCCCAGCCGCCCGCCGATGAGCGTCAGGCCGATGAACCACATCAGCGCATCCATCACGCGGTGCGGGGGGATGAGGATCAAGGCGCGACGGGCGAGGGCCCGTAGCACGAGGAACGCGAACATGAACCCGGCGAGGTAGGCCACGCCGTACCAGCGCACAGCCAGCGTGTCGGTGAACTTGAAGATCACCGGGTCCAGCGTGTTGAGCCATGAAGCGAGCGAGAGCATGAGACGGTGAGCGTAGCGGCGGGCAGGCCAGATGTGAATCACCGGCTATCGGGCGTCGATCCCAAAGAACCGGCGTGTGTTGTCATTGACCTGCTCGTGGTATGCCTCGAACTCAACGCCGCGGACCTGGGCCAACGCGCGCGCTGTCAACGCCGTCCACGCGGGAACACACGGTCGCTTGCCCCGGTGCGGGACCGGTGGGAGGAACGGCGCATCGGTCTCGACCATGATTCGGTCGGCGGGGACCAACTTGGCGGCCTCGCGCACCTCGGGCGCGTTGGGATACGTCACGATGCCCGTGAACGAGATCCACGCGCCAAAGTCGAGCACCTTGCGGGCGTCCGCCGCGTTGCCGGTGAAGCAGTGGAAGACAAACCGCGCCGGGTCGAGAGATGTCGCGCGGAGAACCGGGATCAGGTCGTCGAACGCCTCGCGGCAATGGATCACGATCGGCTGCCCGCCCGGTTTGCCATTTCCAGCAATGCCCGCTCGGCCCCAATCGCGGTGACACTCCTGGATGAACTCCAGTTGCTCCTCGAGCACCGCGCGCTGAATCGCGGGCAGGGGTGTGGGATAGTGGTTGTCCAGGCCCAGTTCTCCCCAGGCGACACAGCGCTCATGGCTCGCGACGGTGCGCAGGTTCTCCCAGTTGTGGCCGATGCAACCGCCGTTGCGGGCGGTTGCACGCGGATCGGCGGCATCGGAATACAGAGGATGGACCCCGGCGGTACACCAGACGCGCGGGTGCGCTTGGGCGACCGCCAGCGCATCCAGGCAGTCGTAGGTTGTTGTCGAGATCGTGATCGCACCCGAAACTCCGGCAGTCGCGGCATCCTCAAGGATCGCATCCACGCGCCCGTCAAAGTCCGGGAAAGTCAGGTGACAGTGGGTGTCGATCACACGCGAGCTTAGGGGCGGAACAAGAATCGACGAAGCGAGAAGAAGCAACGGAGTGAGAAATAACCGGCAGGCCCATTGGCTGTACCATGTGCGGCACGCGCATGGGGCGGCCGGGCAGGCGGCAACAGGAGAAGTTCCCGATGTTCACTTTTCGACGAATGGACGGGTGGATGCTCGGCGTGGCTCTTGTGCTGGCGGCGGCGATGCCGCTCCGGGCAGAGGACCACGACCGCTGGTACGTCCTGCAGATCCAGGGACAGCGTGCGGGCTGGATGCACGCGACGCAGAAGGAGACCGGTGACAACATCACCACCGCCTCCGAGATGCAGATGAAGATCAGGCGCGGCGCACAGTCCGTCGAGATCGAAATATCCTCCGAGTTCGTCGAGTCCAAGGCGGGCAAGCCCGTCTCCGCCAAGGCGACGATGGCGATGGCCTCGATCCCCAACTCGACCGAGTACCTCTTCCGGGCCACCGAAGTTGAAGTGATCAGCGGCTCGGGTGCAGCGCAGACCAAGACCGTGCAGCCCCTCCCGGACGGAGAGTGGCTCACCCCCGCCGCCGCGTCCGCGTTCCTCACCAAGCGCCTCGAGGCGGGCGCTCAGGAGATCACGGTGCGGGCCTTGGACGTGACGACCGGCCTTCGCGCGGTGACGAGCACCCACAAGGTCCTGGAGCGGACAACCGTCGAAGCGCTCGGCAAGGTCGTCCCCGCGCTGAAGTGGTCCTCGACGAACGATGTCCAGCCGGGGATCGTGTCGATCGAGTATGTGGACGATCGCGGCGTGGCGATCCGCACCGAGGTCGATCTTGGCGGCATCAAAATGACAATCCTCCTGGCCGACAAGGAACTGGCCCAGAGCGAGGTCGATCCGCCGGAACTGATGAACTCAACGCTCGTTGAGCCCAAGGGCAAGATCGAAAATGCTCGCACCCTGCGCAAGGCGACATATGTCCTGAGCGTCCCGGACGGCAAGATCGGCGACCTTCCCTCCGGCGGGCCGCAGAAAGTCGAGCGCATCGACGAGCGCTCGCTCCGCGTAACGATCGATCTCGACCGAGTGACCGCGGCCCCTGCATCCGATGAAGGCCTCCTCGAATATCGAAACGCCTCGCAGATGATCGGGAGCGATGACGAGGTGGTTACGCGACTGACCAAGGATGCGCTGGACGGCGTTTCAGCAACGAACGATGCGACGCGTACCGAGGCGCTCCGCAAGAAGGTCTACCGGCACATCAAGAACAAGTCGTTCGGCGTCGGGTTCGCTTCCGCCGCGGAAGTCGCCCGCACCTGCACGGGGGACTGCTCGGAGCACGCGGCGCTGCTCACGGCGATGCTGCGCAACGCGGGATACGCATCCCGCACCGCCTCGGGCCTGGTCTTCGTGGACCATTTCGCGGGGCGGGAGGGCATCTTCGGCTATCACATGTGGTCACAGGTCCTGCTCGACCAGAACGGAACCAAGCGCTGGGTGGACCTCGACGGCACAATCCCCTCGGGCAGCGAGTTCGGCCCCGGCGGATTCGATGCGACGCACATCACCATAGCCGTGGCGAGCCTGGCCGATGGCGAGTCCATCAACGGCCTTGTAACGCTCGCGCCGCTCCTCGGGCGGCTCCAGATCACGGTCGAAAAGTAATGGCTCCGACTCGCGGCGAACATGCAGGCGTCGGACCTCTGCCGCGCTTGCCGCAGCGCGCAGCCGATACCCACAAGGGCACGGCCGGGACCGTCGCCGTGGTCGGCGGGTCGTGTGTGGCGGGAATCCGAATGATCGGCGCGCCGGTCCTGAGCGCGCTCGCCGCGCTGCGTGCCGGCGCGGGGCTCGTCCGTCTTGTCATGCCGCGCCCGATCCTGGACGCGGGGCTGGTGCAGTGCATCGGTGCAACCGGTATCGAACTCCCCTGCGGTGAGGACGGTCTTGTCGAGCCGCACGATGCCGCCGCGATCTTGGATCGTGTCCTCGATGGCTGTACTTGTCTCGCGCTCGGACCCGGATTTGGCACCACGCCCGGTGCCATCGCCGCGACGCTTCGGGCGATCCAGCAGGACCGCAAGCCCGTGGTGCTCGATGCCGACGGCCTGAACGCGCTCACGCTCATCCCGGAGTTCATGCAGGATTTCCACGCCGCGGCGGTGCTGACGCCGCACCCTGGCGAGTTCAGGCGGCTTATCGCGGCGCTCGGGCTCAAAGGCGACCTGGGGCTGGCGCAGTCGCGCGAGGGCGCGTGCGCGCAACTTGCCCAGCGCCTGGGCCGAGTGATCGTCCTGAAGGGCGCGGGAACAGTTGTGAGCGACGGGCTCCGCACTTGGACGTGCAGCGCCGGGCACCCGTGCCTCGCGACGGCAGGCACGGGCGATGTCCTGACCGGACTCCTCGCGGCGGTCATCGCCCAGTACATGATGCCGACTGACCAGCAGTTGCTCCGCACAAAGTTCCCTGGGTTACCGGCGGACCCGGCCAAGCCGCTGGACCTGTTCGACGCCGCGCGTGTCGCGGTGCAGGCGCACGGGCGGGCCGGTGAGATTTGGGCCGACCAGAACAGCGCCGAGTCGGGGCTGCTGGCGCTCGAACTGACGGCGCTCGTGCCGCGCGCTCTGGAGGAACTCCGCGTCCCGCGCGATCACTCGAGTTGACGCGGCACGGCCGAGGCCACCATGCGGATCGCGGGCGTCTCCGCGCCCACCGTGCCGGTGCGGATGTCCTCTACGTCGTTGGGGACGATCGTCAGGTCAAGCGTGGCCCGCCGGAGGCGCGGCCCAACGTCATACTCAAGGATGAACATCGCCTCCCGCACGCCCGTGAGCAGCGGCCGCTCCTCGATCATCGTCGCCGGCGTCGTCGACGGGTCCATGAGCACATACCACAACTCGAACTCGTTGGTCGTGCCCTCGACCGTCCGCCGCTCCAGCCGCGTGACGCGGTCCAGCCCGGCAGCGCGATCGGCATCGGCGACGAACTCCATAAACGTCGAGGTGAGCGGGTTCTGCGCAGTGTCGAGCACGTCCTCGGGGTAAGGCCCGAACTCGGTGCCCGTGCGGATGAGCGAGAGCGTGCGGTGCGTGACGATGCGCGCAACAACGTGCGTCGATGCCGCCTCGGTCGTGTGCTTGTACGCACGCCACGATGCGTCAAACGCGGCGAGGGTCGCGGTGAGCAGCGTCGCGCTGATGGTCAGCGCGATCATCATCTCGATGAGCGTGAAGCCGCGGTGCGGTGCAGCGATGGAGATAGGTTTCATTGACGGCCCTCCCGATAAGTCGTGTTCAGTGCGACGCACGTCAACGGCAAGAGCACGCCATCGGGCATGGGCAGGTCGGGGTTCCAGTTGATCGAGACCCGCCCGTAGCCATAAAACGGCACATCCACAGCGCCGGTCGGACGGGGCTGGTCGTGCGAAACATCCGCCACTCCGTCCGCGTCCGTGTCGTACCCGACGATGCGCACGCCGTTCACGATCGGAAGCGATTCGGGGTCGATCGATTCCTGGTCGCCATCCTCCGGGCCGAAGTACCCGAGAGTTGAGTTGAAGTCCGCCGGATTGCCCACCGACTGCCCCATGAACTGCAGCGGCCCCTCGCCCAGCGTGGGCGCAAAGGTCAGGAGCAGCGCGCCGTCGATGGTGGTATTGCCGCGTGCATCAAGCACGCCCGCCACCACCGTGCCGCTCAGGGCGACGTTCTGGCCCGCGGGACCACCCTCGAAGGTATCCGTGGGGCTGTTGAACGAGCCGATGTCCACGGAGTAGTTCGGGGCCATGAGCGAGGTCGTCTCGATGTACTCCATGTCGCCCTCCTCGGGGTTGAGCGACGGGTCGCCGGGCTCATCGGGGTGGACCTGCGTGAAGCGGGTGCCGCCGGTGAACTGGAACTTGTTTCGGAGGTGCGTGTACTGCTGGGGCGTGTCGCTGATCAGCGAACCCACGAACAGGCAGTCGTGGAAACGGATGTTGCTCGAATACAACTTCGTGTTGCGCGCTGCGCCCGTGACCGTCACGCCGTTGATCACCGGCGGCGCAGGAAACTCCAGGTAGTTCGCGGGCCCGTCCGTGACCAGCCCGGTGGTGTATCTCAGGAAATCACTCCGATCAAGCGGGTCCGTCACCGCGTTGGGCCGGTTGTCCGCAACGTTCCACTCCAACTTGCCGTAGTTCGACCAGTTCGCGTGCGTGTTGTCCGTGTACGACCGGACGTACGTCACGCCCACGAAAGTGCAGTTGATGAACAGCGCGTTGGTGCCCATCGGCACCTCGACATCCCGGAACGTCATGTTCTCGTAGCGCGGTCGGAGGTAGTAGTCCGCGTACGACGGGCTGTTGAAGGGCATCTTCTCCCAGATGTGCCGGCCCGTCCGCGTGAAGACATACCCGTCGTCCAGGTCCCCCCGCCAGAAGCGCGGCTGGGTCGCATCCGTCCCCGCCTCCGTGTACGTCGCGAGTTGCCCGGGCGAGATGCCCAGGTGCGAGGCCGCCTGCGTCGCGAACGGCTGGCCGTCCGCGGCATCGCGCAGCGGGCTCGCGCTGTTGGTGAAAGAGTCGGCCGAGAGCGCGGGGAGCGTGTCATCGTCCGCGCCAAACTCGGTCGCACTCTCGCCGTGATTCATGGGACGCATCGGGCCCTGGAGTTGATCCGAGAAGTCGCCGCCGTTGGCCTGGGCCCAGTCTGATTCGCTCGCCCGGAAGACCAGCCGCCCCCGCACCTTGGCGTACTGATCCTTGCGGTCAATGACGCCGTCGCGCCAGCCCAGCACGCGGTCGGCGAAACTGCCGTTCCGCGGGTCCACATCGCGGATCGTCTCTCCCGCGTTCCAGCGGCCGTTGTTGTTGGCGTCGATGAACCCCGACACGCCGTTGCGGTTGCGGTCGGGGTAGGCAGAGTCCATGAGCAGGCCCAGGTCCTCATCGCCGGTGAACTCCGCAGCGCTCCCCTGCGCGGGCGTGCCCGCAGTGAGAGCGGCCGAGAGCGTCACGCGCCCATCGCCGTTGGTGTCGTAGAACCGGATGAACACATCGAACTCGTCGACAAACCCGTCGCTCGTCACATCGTCGAACGCGTCATCGGGCTGACCGTCGCCGTCGAGGTCCTCCGTGCCGCTGGGGATGGACGCGCTCTCCGCGGCGTGCCCGACGCGCAGGCGGTTGTCGCCATCGACATCGCCGTCTGCCAGCGCCTCGAACAGCCGTTCCAGCCTCGCGTCCAGCGGGTTGCTCATGCCGAGGAAGTCCGACCTCATCGTGACAGGGTGTCCGTTGTTCTGATCCACATCGTCGTACCGCGCGCCCAGATTGCCGTTGATCATGACGTTCTTGCCGATCATGATCCGGCTGGGGCTGAGCATCGCGTGCGCAGGACGCTTCACGAGCCGGTAATCCTGCTGGATCGTTCGCGTCACCGGGCGAGACTGCTGCGCCTGGGAACTGGCCCGGTAGGCGTAGGTCGAGCCCGTGGCGCCGATCGAGGAGTACCCCGTCACGATCACGCGCACATCCGTGCCGTTGGCAAGCGGGGCATACGTCACCTGGTACGCCGCGGGCATCGCGCCATCATCCGAGGCCGACAGATCGATGCCGATCAGACCGGTGCGGACCCAGTTGTCCGCCGCAAACTGGTCGGTGTCCACCTCGCCCGAGGGCGTGAAGATATCCGCCTGGAGCGGGAAGCCCGTGACGGCGACAAGGTTGGCATCGGTCATGTGGGAGTTGACAAGGGCATCAGCCACGCCGCGGGTCTGCGCGATGTCGGGCCGACCATCCAGCGATGCACGCACGGTCACGATGCCGTCGCCCGCGCCGTAAGTGCCATTCCACAGTCGCGGCCCGAGTTCGTCATCCACGCGACCGCGCTCGACGACAAACCGCGCGACCGAGTCGGCCAGCCGCCGCTGGGCTATCGCCATGCCCGTCTCCGCCGCGCCCATGGCGCGCAGCACATGCAGGTGGGTGTTGGCGGTTCGCAGGTTGCCCTGGCTGGCCACGGCCATCGCGACCGCGAGCGAACTGAACATCACCAGGAACATCATGGCCAGCACGGATGCCACGCCCCGCCGGTTCCGCACGCTCGGCGCGTTCCCGCGAACAGAGCACTGGTTCCCCCGAAGACTGCGGACACTCATCGGTGCTGTCCTTCCTTGCCCCGCTGCCATCGATCACCCTCCGCTCTCAAGAGCGGTGGCGCCACGCGACCCAGTCACGGCTTGATCCACGTCACCGTCGTCACAAGTTGATCCTCGGTGTCGAACACCCCACGGAAGAAGACGTCCACGCTGACCCGGAGCGGGAAGCGGTCCACATCCAGCCCGGTGAAGCCGTTGGGCTGCGTGCCCAGCACCTGGTCATCGGGGTAAACAATGCTCGGATCGAACGGATCGATCTTCGCGACCCGAACCCTCTGGGACCAGCCGCGCAGCGGCGTCAGCACGCCGTTGCCGTCGAGCACCATTGCGCCGTCGTTATTGATCTCGGGGATCACGGCCCCAAACGCGTCAACCGGGCCGGGGAGATCGCTGTCCGCGAGGCCCGGGGTTCCGCTGAACGATATGTTGATCCCGTCAAAGTCATCGGTATCGTCAAAATCCTCGACGCTCGTCTCGCCCGCATCGGGCCCCCAGCCGCGAAGGACATTTCCGCCCGCGCCGTTCTGGAAGTACAGCCCGGTGACCGGATCATGGTTGGGGAGTCTGCGCATCAACTCGCGCACCTCGTTGGCGAGGTAGTTGCCCGTGGCCGCGTGGCTCGACCAGTCGTTGGTCTTGATGAAGGCCGTCTGCGCCTCGATGAGCGCGAGCACGCCTACCGCAATGATGACCAGCGCCAGCGAGGTCTCGATAAGTGTGAACGCGTTTCGGGACGAACGCCGCCGGCGGCGAAGAAGGGGCGCGTGCAGTACAAATGGGGTCCCGTCGGCCATGGTTCATCCTTGCGAACGAGCGTCCGCCTCCGGTCGG
>CAYMWG010000016.1:20132-21730 GCA_964393765.1 uncultured Phycisphaeraceae bacterium | reverse complement strand
TACGACGCCGTCGGCTCCACCAACGGCTTTCAGGAGCTTCTCCGCTTTGGCCGCACGTTTGTAACGCAGCCGGGCACCAACACCGATCGTACCGTCAGCCTCCCCATCGCCGACCGCACGGTGTCCTACTTCAATCGCTACCGCCACATCCTTGCGGGTGTTGGCAACAACGCCGGCGATGACAGCGGCACCGACGAGTTCCCGGATACCGGGATCATCACCAACTCGTTCAACCCCGGCGGGACCCCCGTCCGCTCGGCTATGACCTTGAACGCCAACAACTCCTTCTCCGCGCTCTACAGCAGCACGGCCGTCCCCTCGACCTCCCCCAACGAAGGGATTACCGTCGCTGGCGGTCGCACCGTGGATATCGCGCCCCTTGACGTCCCGACCACCTGGGCCGTCACGCAGCTTGGCACGCCGGGCTTCGAGCTCAACCCGCTTGAGGCCGGTTACGGCAACAACGGACGACTCTCGGTTGACAAGGCTGGCGTTGCCACGGTCACCGGCCACAAGCTCGCAACGCTCACCGCCGGTGCGGTTCTCTCGACCACCCCGTCGGGCGTCTACAACCCTGCCGCGACCACCGACTATGTGTTCGACACCGAGTTGGTTGTTGCCCCCGTCGCCCCGATCGCGAACTTCGGTGCGGGTGTCTCGCAGATCCGCATGACCGAGCTTCGCCACCTCTTCACCACCGGTCGTATGCCGACCGGCGAAAACCTGATGGCCATTACCCGCGACTCCGGTTCGGGCACGCGTAATGCTTGGGACAACTCGCTGGGAATTGACCCCTCGTGGAACGTCGGCGAGAACGTCGGCGTGCGCAACAACAACATCGCCAACGACAGGTCCGGCGTTGCCTTCCTCCCTTCCAACAAGGGAGGCAACAACCGCGTCGAGGACAGTGTCTTCAGCAACCGTCTTTCGATTGGCTACGTCGGGCCAGAGCGTGGCTTCACCAGTTCGGGCCAGCTCTTCCTCACCACCGGTCGCTGCGGCATTCCCGACGTCATGAACGATCTCCCGTCCTACGGCGGAACATCGTGGGTTCGCCCGACCGCCGATGCGCTTCTCGATAACGACGGCAACACGGGCTATGTGATCTTCGGGCCCGGGATCGTCGCGACATTCGGCGATCCCAAGGCCGTGCCCGCGGCCAAGGGCGGCCTTGGTTGGGAAGAAATGTACGATGATAACGCCCCCGCGAATGGCATGTACGACCTTGGCGAGGCGTTCAGCGACTTCAACGGCAACGGCATTCGCGATGCGGTCGAGGCTCGTCCCGCGCTCATCAATCCGGCCATGCGAAACGAGACCGCCGCTGCGATCATCAACAACTTCACACGCTCGATCGATGCGTTCGTCTCGCTCCCCGGCTCCGATCCCACCGTTTTCACCGCCGGCGAGTTTGCCTCGCAGCAGTTCATCCTCTTCGGCGCCGTTGACAACCTCAAGAAGTCCGTCGGTGGGATCGACCCGATCACGCTGGTCGCAAACCCCCAGCTCAACCAAACCCTCCAGAACTTTTCCCGCGACCCGGCCAACGGCAGCGTCTACACCCTGCCCGGACTGACTTCCTTTGACTACAACGTCTC